>JBJERK010000054.1:0-4950 GCA_051882255.1 Ruminiclostridium sp. | reverse complement strand
GATGAAAAATTTCCGTCAGGTGGGAAATACTTTCATCATATATTGTCTGCGATACAAAAGAGGAATAGTTTATACAAACCACAGATATTACAGACAACACCAGAACGCAGGCAAGAGCTATATACAGTATCCGTTTCTTCACTTATCGGTTTTCCTTTCCACAGTTTCAGATTACAGTTATATATCCTGTCGGTTCGCAAAGAGTGAAATTACCCTCGTTCACTTTAGCCGACCAGATTCCCTTTACGTTATCATCATCCTGTGTAAAGGTACGGCTTTCATCTTCAAGAACAGGAGCGAAATGTGCGTAGGTTGCAAGGCAAGTCACAGAGAAGGTATCATCATCCTTGATTTCCTTACCGTCCTTCAGAACCTTCACTAATGTATATTTGTCCTCGTCCTTCTTTACCTCGACAGAAATACCGCTTGCAACAGGCAAAGAACCACGGTTGAAGGGCTTGAAGCCGATTGTATTTCCCTCCACATAATCCTTAACCGTTTCTTTAAGCTCGCTGCCGGTCATATCACGGTGGAAGGACAGCAGAGAGTTGGGCATAATCATATTGCCCGCCAGCTTTGCGGTATAGTCAGCCTTAAGCACAGAGCCTGTGAAGCTGTTGCCTGTTGCAATAAGAACATCGCTTCCGAAAATACTGCGCAGAGTATTTGCCATAACGGAGTAGGCTTCGCTGCCGCCCTTGCTGTGAACTGTATTGGAGTATGCCTTTTCGGAAGTAAAAACGGTTTCGGCAGTATTCTCCCCGGGCTGACGAAGCTGTGAATCGAAGGCTTCATAAGCCTGCTGTGCATTGTACTCGCCTGCAATCATCTTCGAAACCACATCCTTTGAAATGGAGAAGAAGTCGTTGGAGGCAATACGTATATACATGTGATTTTGTTCGATTATAGGCTTCAGGTTTGATAAATTGTCGGTAAGGTACATTTCTACATCCCGGCTGTAGCTCAGAACATTCTGTCCATTGGCAAGCACAGTCTGCCCCTCCTCCGAAAGCATCACATCAAGCACCTTCATAGCCTTTTTCAGACGGGCCTCGTCATTTTCCAGACTGCGGTTCAGCGACACCTGGAAGTTAGGAGTGGTCATCAGCCACTGTTCCCCGTTCTGTCCGAAGTATGGCAGAAGAACAACGTCCATGCCCTGCTCCTGAAAAGCCAGCACATATCCGGTAGTGCCGCCAATCATAGCAGCCTCGCCGTTTTTGAACATCTTTATCACGGAGTCATAAGCAAGCTCCAGCACATCAGGGGTAAGATTTACGTCCTTTATAAACTTTTCCATTCGTTCAAACGCAGTGGGCCATACAGTATTATCAAGTCCGACCCGTTCCGTACTTGCAGGGTCTGAATAAGCCGTTCGCCACATACTTCCTTCCACGGAGGTAAGCTGCGGTATGGACAAGCCCTGCAGGACTTCCATACAGGTATAGTCATAGACGTAATCGGCTGCATAACCCCGGATACCTACCTTTTCAAACTCCTCGCAAGCATAAACAAAGCTGTCATAATCCATGGGCAGAGGAATATTGTATTTCTCAAAAAGCGCTCTGTTGGTTGTAAATCCATGCACATCGGCACATACGGGCAGCCAGTTCACACTGCCGTCTTCGTTGGTAAAGCTTGTTATGTAATTATCATAAACTGCGCCTGCTTCGGAGGTGGTGGATAAATCCATAAGGCTGTCCTTAAGAGGAGAAGCGTCGTGCAGGGAGAAACGGCAGCAGGTGATTATATCGGGTAATGCGCCGTTTTCATTCATAAACCTGTAGAAATCAAGGTCGTTGTTTCCGACAATAAACTGAATATTTACATCGGGCAGCTGCGACTGTATATAAGGAGCGTATTTTTCATACAGCGCCGTAGTCCACAAATATACGGATATAGTTTCCTTGTCCTCGCTCTCGGTTGCTGAATTGCAGCCCGAAAACAGAGTTACAGTCATCGCGGCGGCTATAAAGGTCGATACGATTTTACCCAAAAAGCTTTTCTTCATAGTGTTTCCTTCCTTAATCTGCATATTGTATTCATCAGAGTTCATCTCTGCAATAGCTTTTCATAATCAGCCGCAGGTGTAGAGCTTGCATAAAAGTAACCCTGAGCAATGTCACAATTCATTGACCTAAGCCGTTCCTTTTGTTCAACGGTTTCAACACCATCTGCTGCAGCTTTGGCGTAAGGCTTTTATGCGCGAAATCTGCGCACATAGATATTTTTTAATTATAACATAATTCTACAAGGAAATCAATATGTTTTTGGATATTATATCAATTTATATCGTAAATACTGTAACACCTCAAAAAAACGCCCTTGACGCAGCACTTGTCATGCAGGAAGGTTATTCTAAAACAAGCGCTTCGCCCAGCCTCTGTCCGTTTTTCAGTACGGTTTTAACGCTGTTAATCCATTCTTCATTCATGTTGTAAATACGAAATTCAATGAATTCGTGTTCGTTGTCAATCCTGCTGTAACTCTCTATCTGAGCGTAAACCTCTTCCCCCATAGCCTTATAGCCTAAAATTACGTCATATATGCATATACAAGGATTGTCTGTAATTTCAAGCGCTGTTCCAAGCTTTGAAAAATCCAGTTCATCAATTGAAATCGGGCTGTAGTTTTCGGGGATATATGACTCGGAGTAGTAAACCCTGTCTATAATAGGTTCAAACTCTGTCCGTTCCCAGCCCGCAAGCTTCTCTTCGTCGGGTTTTTTGCAAAACTCTATGCTCTCTATGGGAGCGTAGCTGCCGTCGCTGTAAGGTACTCCCCGGTCAACAACGAGATATTCCTCTTCCCCCGTCTCAAAAACCATATACTCGACAAAATCATATTCTCCGTTTCCACCCGTAAGCCTGTTATATTCGGCAAAGCTGATACCTGTCGGTATGCCGCCTATTACTATTTCGGGCGCTGAATTGTCCGGACAGGGAATAAATCTTGTTACAGTACAGTCTGAATAAGGCGGTTCGCCGCCGTTATATTCCGCAGCTGCGGTGGCAAATGTAATACCGTCCTTCATTATAAATGCACTTATGCCGTTCGGATATACGAGATAGCGTATTTCAAAATGCTCAGCTAAATCTCCCAGCGTGCAGGGCATATCAATTTTAATTCCGTCAAGCACTATATATGAAAAATCCTCAAGGGTAAGGGGCGATATATCCGTTTTCAGCAGGCTTTTGTCCGCCTTACCGTAATTCTGCCACGGAAGAGCCGTAGGCGCTGATATATATTCCGAGTTCTTTTCCGCCATTTCAGCTATCTTCATATATTCGACGCTGTTGGCGCCCGACATACAGATAATAACCGAAGCAAGAAAAATAACGGCGGAAAGAATAGTAATACCGCTTTTAACAAAAAATCTTTTCATACCTGTTCCTTTCCGTTACATACTGTAAAGCACTCTGTATTCCGAGTGAGCTATAATATCTATCATCATAGGAGAAGCATTTTTTACAAATTCTTCTATATCTGCGACTTCTTTAATTTCGTCGGGAACGCCGTAAATCATTTTTATCATTCTTTCACCGTCCGAATGAACACGGATTATATATTTAACCGAGCTTTCAGAGGAGTATAAATATCCCTCTCCCAGCGCAGCTGTAATTTCCTCACCGAAATCTCCCGTGCCCGCTCCGTTAATGGTAACATCAGCGCTGAGCATACCAAGTCCCATGCTTACGATAATGCCGTTATTATAAGCCTCTTCGCTGTTGCCGTCCGTAATGATGCAGACGCTTGCAATTGTTTCACAGTGCCCGTTTTCGTCTGCATATTGTATGTTGCTGCCAAATTCAAAAAAGCGTCCGTCAATGTTCCTGCCGTAATCCGGGTTATAGCCGCCTGAAATGGAAAATTCTTCGGGCAGGTCGCTTAATTTCATAGGAAGTGCGAGCCTTGCGCCGAATACCTCAATGTTGCTGAAAATTTCATCAGCCTGCTCTTTTGTCATGGTTACGGGTATGTCGGTTTCTGCTGTTTCCGAGCTTATAAAGGACCATGCCAGCGCGCCGTCGTAAAGCGGAACTACTATTCCGTCCTCTTTTTCCAATGAGCCGTACACAGCGCAGCCTGCAAAACAAAAAAGAGAAAAAATCAGGGCAAGAATACCTGCGTATTTTTTCATTGTGTGCCTCCTTAATCCGAATTGATATTTTCTGTTTTAATAAGCGTACCCAGAAATCCGAGCAGCGCTGTAAGTATAATATTCAGCAAAGCCGAAGTCAAGGGGCTGTTCTGCATTGCTGCAAAGGGCGTCATAAGCAGGGAGACAGGATTTATCCCCGTAAAGGCTGATAACATAATATTTCCGCACAGCAGCGCCGCTGTCCCCAAAAGGATAAGCAGAAGCTTTACACTTCCGATATGCTGTCTTAACGAAGAAATAAAATAGCCAAACATAAAAACAGCCATTAAAAAGAACGTTACTTCAAGCATATCCCATATAAATAACGGAGAGGAAATAAGCGAGGTTTTTACTGCACTTCTCAGCATATTCGGCAGAGAAAAGGTGTAGCCGTCAATACCAAAGATAATAATTCTTGAAATACACGAAAGCGCTGCCGCCGCAAGAGTTATGGCCAAAGCGGCGCAGATACCTGAAATTATACGGTGTTTCTTTGAAACATTATTGACGATACAAAAGGAAGTATGGCTTTCGTAAAGCTTTATGCCGAAGAGAAATAAAAAAACCGAGATAAATGCGTCGTTTATAATTCCCAGCATAGGACCGAACCCAGGCAGAGAATTATTAAGAAAAGCTCCGCCTGCCGTAAGCATTGAGATAATAATGAATAAAACAAGAAATCTCTTCCATACAAGAAGAAATGTGCAGGAAACTGTTGTTAGAAGCCTGTTCATATCAGATTTACTCCTTTCGGTTAAAATTTTCTTTTCCGCTTATACTGCGGTATATTCGGTTTTATGAGAATCAGA
>JBJERK010000053.1:1632-4978 GCA_051882255.1 Ruminiclostridium sp. | reverse complement strand
TGAGGAGCTTTTTATACTCTCCGAAGGCTCAACGTCAAAGAAAATCCCGTTATCATAGGCTGTAAGGGAAACTCTGTTCTTCCGCCGTACAACGCTCTGTCCCTCTACAGTAAAAACCCCGAGAGGAACAGCTTCCGAGGCGGAGAAGTCCTGCCCTAAAAAAAGCTTATAGCTAAGGGAAATTTTCGCCCCGCTGTAGTCCCTGCCAAGGGCGTTATCGTCGTAAATCGTCAGCTTAAGGCAGCTCAGATTAAAGGTGCCTATGCGGTAGCTGTCGGAGCAAAGCTCCTTCGTTATTTTCAGAGTATTCTGCACAAGAACGCTGTCATCAATCTCAATCACTGTGCCGTCGGTAAGGGTTATGCTGCCTGAGATACTGTCCTTTACCGCCTTTTCTTTTAGTGCAGTAAGATAAGCCTCGCTTACTTCGTACATAAGCCGCCCCTCCTTAGTACTGCGTGAGACGGCAGCTTATTTCCCAGTAGCTGCCCTCCTTGCTGCCCTTCTGCTGCTGATAAAAAACGCTTTTAATATTGCTTGCGTACATATCGCACTCGATATAGCCGCAGGTGGCGGGGTCAAGCATACTCACCTTTAAAAGCGGCTCCGAAAGGTTTGTGTGCAGGTTTTCCGCTGCCCCGCCGTTTATAATCCACTTTACGTCGCAGGTTTTTACCCCGCTTCTTACCCTGTTGCGGTGAGTAACCCCCGTTTCGTCCGAGCGGCGGCTGTCCTCGCTGTCTATATCCGCTGTATCAACGGAATAGTACGACGGCACAGGCAGCACCGTATCGTTAATTTTAAGAAAATACATTTCCTGCTCCTTTCATCAGTCCGAAAGCCCGTTAGTGATACGTCCCCGCCTCATCATATAAAGAGAAGCCGCCTCTCCTATCCTGTCCCCGTCAAGCTCTACCGTTGTGTTGATTTTTATGGGCTGTTCGGCGGCAGTTTCCTTTTCATTACGGGAAACTGCGCCGATAACCGTTTCCTTACTGCTGAGGTTAAGCACCTCGGCAGCAGCAGCTCCGCCGAAATATTCGTAAGCAGTCTGCGCCGCCTTTGCCGCTCCTCCTGCGGCGGCAGGTATAGTATAGGTACCTGCCGCTGTTTCTTCGGCGGCAGCACTTTCGGTATATACTCCCGAAAAAACCGAGGAAACCGCCTTCTGCGCCTCTGCGGAAAGCTGCTTTGTCTTTTCGAGAGCCTCGTTTACCGAAGCTATTTCACGCTGAAAATCCTGTGAATCGGCGGTTATTTTTATGTTAAGCTCTTCAACCGTCATTTTCGTTATCCCTTCTCTTATTTATCTGCTTTGCAATCTCCAGAAATGCCTGCTTTTGCGCCCGCCAGTCCGCCGAAGCCTCCTTTTTAAAGGCTTCTGCGGGACTTTTCGGAAACCTCTGGGGAGCGTTAAAGGCGCAAAGGGCGAGAGCGCCGATATTGAACGCCAGTATTTCATTTGCCTTATACAAATCTGCAAGGCGCTTTTCTTCGGCAGCCCTTTGCGCCGCTATAAGCTCCTCCGCCTCCGAAGCCGTAATGCCCAAAAGACGATTTACGTCAATTCCATATACGAGGGCGCGTTTTCTTATATCGGCAATCAGCTCTCCTGCACAGGAGAAGCCCCGCCGAAAAAACCCGAGCTTTTAAGCGCCTTTGCGATAACCCCGTTAAGGGAAGCAACCGTTCCGCCCTGGTTTATGTATTCGTCGAATACCTCACAGGCGTCGCTTCTCCTGAACTCAGGACGCAGACTTTCTATAAGGGAATAAAGCAGCTCAATTATAATTTTCATCTCCTCCGTTCTCTTGATTGCAGCGTAAACCGAGCAGCCCAGCCTTTCCTCCAGCCGCAGCGCTGCCAGCGCCGTAAGCCGCAGCATATAGGTCTTCCCGCCCACCTCAAGCTCCGTAAAGGGAAGCAAAACTTCTTCGCTCATAGACTGCTCCTTTCATCAGGTATCCGTGCTGTGGATAAGCTTTGAATCGGGGATTGAAATTATGCTGAATTCCATAACCCCGTCAGCCTCCATGCTCTTTATCTTTGTTGCAATCTGCCCCGTCCAGGTAAAGTATGTTCCGTCGGGAAAGACAAGCTTCTGGGGAACGGAGGTTCCTGCGGTTTCGATTGCTCTTGCGGTTTTGTAAGCGGCGGCTACCTGCCCCGCAGTTACCGCAGGATTAGCCTCCTCGCTGTTGTAGTAAAAATCAAAGGTAAGGTCGTCGTACTTGTAAAGTCCCGCTATGTAGCGGTGTGCTGTATCAAGCAGGTTTGTTACCTGCTTTTTTTCTCTTGTTCCGCCCATATCGGGGGTTGCTTTAAGTCCGTAAAGGTTCTGCCCGTTAAGATAAAAGGCAGTTCCCGAGGTTATAAGCTCCATATTTTCTGCTCCTTTCGGTATTTATAAAGATACTATCCTGCCCTCTGCCTCATCGGCAAAAAAGGTAAATCTCATACATCTTCGTGGCGTTCTTTCTTCTGTAATAAGCTGAGAAAAGCCCCGCTTTCCGCCCTTTTCGGTAAGTAAGGCGCTTACCCTTGCGGCAAGCTCCTCCGTCTCCTGCGCCGTTTCCCCGTAAAGGTCAAGCTGTATAACGATACTGCTTACCCTGTCCTGCCCGTTTATAACGATACGGGCGGAGTTATCCGTTTCGGTAAGGCAGATAAAGGGCAGCGGGTTTTCATTTCTGTTATATGAAAGACCGACGCTTGCTTCATTTTCAAGCAGCGCCGCTATCTGCGGCTTTATATCAACCATTCTTTTTGCTCCTTTTTCCGAACATTTCCGAAATAAATATTTGTGCAGCCTGCGATTTTGCGGCATTTATACCCCTGCCGAGAAAGCTTTTCGGCTGCTGTCTTTCTGTTCCAAGCTCCACCGCCGGGGCGTATTCAACGTCTGTTCCGATGACGGCAGAATTGCCCTTGTGGCTGAGCTGAATACTGTTTTTAAGCCGTCCCGTTCTTACGGGGCAGCAGGCTTTCGCCTCAAAAAAGGCAAGCTCCGCGGTTTTCTGCAAAGCCGCGCTTATCTCGTTCTCGTAGCTTTTCATATTCTCTCCGCCAGCGCCGAAAGCCCTCCGCTTCTCCGCTTTATTTCCGTTATGCGGCAGTCCGGCGTATTCCCGAAAACAGCTGCATAGTCCCCGCATTTTACTCCTGCGTCGGGGCGCATAAAAAGCCGGGCTTTGCAGTACTGCGCCACACCGCCAAGGTCTTCTTTTATTTCCTCGTCGATAGGCTGAACGTCTGCATACACAAAGCCCAGAAGAGTTGGCTCTGGCTTTTTGCCGATATAGCCGCTGTCCCTTTGCCCGGCAGAATATATATCGACCCGCTTAAG
>JBJERK010000053.1:0-1532 GCA_051882255.1 Ruminiclostridium sp. | reverse complement strand
CCGCCAAGCTCGCCGTTTACGCTGAGAGCGCCGTCTGCGTAGGAGGCGGTAAGAGCGCCGAGGGCGCCGTACTGGACGGAAATCGCCTTTTTCTTGTTGTCGAACACAAAAATATCGTGGTAAACAAGACCTTCAACAAGGTTACCCGCAATTCCGGGAGGGTCCTTGTGGATTTTGTACTCCTGAAGCTTTACGGGTGCAGGAGCGCACATGGGGTGAGTTATGATAAAGGAAACGCCTGCGGGAAGTCTGCGCTTGGGAACGGCGATAATCGCTACGCCGTCGCAGTCGCCCACCATGCCCTTGAAGATAATTCTGTCCTGGGCGATTTCGGTTGCCTTTGTGAAGTGAATGGGGTCGCTCTTAAGCAGTTCGATAAAGCCGTTTGAGCAGAAGGCAACCCTGTTTTCAACAGGAAATTCCTCGTCTGTTATTGCAGTATTTGCTGCAACAAACATCTCGTAGGCATTTTCCGCTGTAAGTGCGCCGTAGCTCTTTGTTCCTGCATTTTCGGAAAGCTTAAGGAAGCGGTAGCGGTCGATTTCGGGGATAATTACCTGCTCAATCTGGCGCTGTAAGGCTCTGCCTGCGTTGCGAACTCCTGCGGGAGAGTCTGCCTCAAAGGTCTTGTCGATTGTGAAGGTAAAGGACTTCTGCTGGGTCATTTTCATCTCCTGAGTGCTGTCCTGAAGCTCCACGGGTTCGCCGTAGCGGTTCATACCGCCGCCTGCATTATAATCGTTAAGGGGCGCTGTTTCAACGGAGTAAACGGTAACCGTCTGCGCTCCGCCGAACTCAACGTCGTTGTTTGTGCCGGGGGTTGAGAGGAGACCCTTTCTGATAACCTCGTCAACCTGTGAAGAATACTTTGCCGCTAAATTTACTGCCATAAAATTTACCTATCCTTTCTTATTCTTTTAGTTGCAGCCCAGTCCGTCAAGGAATGCGTCGCTGCCGCCTGCCGCGGTGTACTTGGGTGTGTTGCCTCTGATACGCTCGTTAACAGCCAGCTTTACCGCCTCGCCGAATGCCTCGCTAACCGCCTTTAAGCTCTTTTCGCAAAGCTCGGGGCTTTCGTAGCAAAGGCAAGCCGCAAGCTGCTTCGGAAGTCCCGCTTCAGCCAGCTGTTCTCCTGCGTCAGCCATAAGCTCTCTGCGGGCAACTGCTGCTTCACGCCTTGCAAGCTCCTTTTCCGCTAACTCTCTGCGGTACTTTTCCTGCTGTGCCCCGTCCATACGGGCAAGCTTTTCGCTTTCGGCAAGCTTTTCCTTAAGCGCTCCCCGCTCTCTTTCAAGGATTTCATCAAGCTCCTGCTTAGTATAGAGCTTTTCCTCTGCGGGTGCATTTTCGGTATTAACCGTAGTCTTTTCCTCCATTTCGCTTCTCCTTTCTGTTTATTGCAGTAAGGTTTTCTCTTAACCTTCTCTGCAGTTTACATAATAGCACTGCTTTAGGCGGACATTCAAGGACATACAGACGGACATTTATGGACAAAAAAATTCCCCGCTTATGAGGCGGGGAGAAATTTTGAG
>JBJERK010000052.1:0-5006 GCA_051882255.1 Ruminiclostridium sp. | reverse complement strand
CGCTGTGCCGCAGTCATATTTTCAAGGGTTTCAAGATAGCAAATCTTATAATAATTTTTGGCATAACTCAGCGCTATTTCAATCAAAGCGTGGGAAACTCCCGTTCCTCTGACCTCGGGTATGCAGTACATTTTCTGCAATTCGCAGACGCCCGCTGCACCCTCAAGCGCACCGATTCCTGCACCGCCGACTACTCTCCCCTGTTCGTCTTCCGCAACCCAGTATTCGTTACCCTCGGTATTGTAGATTTCCGAAAATCTGCCCAAATCCGGGTCCGCCCAGGCTGTTCCCTCGTGGTTGGCGCCGAATTCTATAAGACAGGAGCGGATAATTGACTCGATTATCTTATTGTCGCTTTTTTCGATTTTTCTGATTGTGTATTTCATTGCGGAACTCTTTTCTTGGTGATGTTTATTTACTTACTTGAGAAAAATCGTATTGTACGCTTGTTTAATTGTTATTTGACTAACTTTTTTCATAAAACACCAGCGTCATATTCTCGTTTATTTCTTCTATCTTACCTGTTCGTTTATATCCTATTTTTTCATATAAATGACAGTTTCCTGTCTCTTGTAAGATAGTATCAAGAAACCATTTTTCAACTTCACTATGCATTTTTTCTATTTCTAACAATGCTTGTTGTGCAATTCCTTGACCTTGGTAAAGCGGATGTACTGCTAATGCAGATACCCTGCAGCTTTTACTTTCAGGGTATAGATTTATTCTGACAGCTCCTACGGGTACTCTGTTTTTCACAAAAAGATAGCCTTTTGTATTCGCCCGCATATACTTTCGCAAAACTGTATCTTTATTTTCCATATACGGATTTGAATTATCATCATGATATTTCTCATACAATGGCTTGTACGCTGCCTGTTGTATTTCAAACACAGTATCAATATCACTTTCTCTGAACTCTACGATTTCCATATTTTTCACCCTCGAAATACGATTCTCTCATGCTTCATTATACCAAATTAATCCGAATACGTCAACCATAAAATCCGCCTTAAAACTTACTGCACCAAAAAGGTAAAGCACTACAAAAACAGCTCCCCAAAACTTTCGGGGAGCTGAAATTATGTAGATATGCAGAAATTATAAGGACTTGATAATCTCGCCCATAAGTCCGGGAGCAGCGCTGATTGCGTTGGACTCGTCGGTGTCAATGTGCATAGCGTCGGCAAACTTTTCGCTAACTCTTACAACAACGTCGCCGAGAATTGCGGTTCTGCCGTTTGTTTCAGCCTTAACCCATACAACGTCCTTGTTCTTGATACCAAGCTTTTCAGCTGTTTCGGGAATCATGTGGATATGGCGCTGAGCAACGATAACGCCCTCGCTGATTTCAACCTCGCCCTTGGGTCCGATAAGCTTGCAGCCGGGTGTTCCTGCGATATCGCCGGATTCGCGGATTGCAATAGGAAGACCGATTGAACGAGCGTCGGTTGCGGAAAGCTCAACCTGTGTTGCGGGACGAACAGGACCTAAAATTGATACGTTTGCAAGCTCCTTCTTAGGACCTACTACGGTAACTCTCTCCTCGCATGCGAACTGACCCGGCTGTGAAAGGTCCTTCTTCTTGGTAAGAACAGCGTCCTTACCGAAAAGGATTTCAAGAGCCTCCTGTGTAACGTGCACGTGGCGGGCAGATGTTTCGATTAAGATTTTATCAGACATATAAACCTCCGGAATTTCAGCGCTTATGCGCATAATTTGACAAAAATTGCCTAAATATATTATACCATATTTTTCGGAAAATGCAACTTTTTTCCAAAAATTATTACCACAAATAAGATTGGAACACAATTCCGAGTATCATTACAACCGCAACCACAAGAGCAATAACCCTGTACACGGTTTTAAGCTTTTCCCTGTCCTTGTTTTTCATAAACACCTCAAAATAAATCAGAGTGAACAAAAGTCCACTCTGCGAATATCAGTTACTTGGAACAAAATAGTAAATCTTCTCGTCGGCGTAGGAATAGTCAAGCTCTTCTCTGGCGATTTCCTCGATATAATCCATTCTGTACTGCTCGTTAGAGTAGCGCTCAAGCTGCTCATTTTCGGTAAGCAGCTCGTCCAGCTTAGAGGAAAGCTCCTCGTATTCCGAGGATTTCTGAGCGATTTCAACCTGCATAGAAACAAGGTTTACAACAGTATATGCCAGTACAGCAAAAATCGCAAGGCTCAGAATAAAGGAGCGCTTATGCATTTTTTCTGACTTTTGCTTTAATGACATTCCTGATTTCACCGCCGTTCTGGTCTGATTCGCCTATTTTATTATTATTCTTATTATACACTATACCCGCAGGCTTTTTCAAGTGTATTTTATGTTTTTCAATAAAATTTGATATTTTTTGGCGGATTTTAACAAAATTCTCCGCTGTTTTTTGTCGAATTATCTTTAAAAATGCAACAAACGGATTTACAATCCTTCGCTTAATAAAGCCGAAAAGCATTATGAGCAGTTTTCTGGCAAGTCTTGCCACAAGAGCTGTAATATTGCCCAAGGTTACAGTATAAACCGTAAAGCCTATACCGGCGGCAATAAGGTAGAACAGCCGCAGATTGCCAACTCCAAGCTCAACAGAAAAGATAAAGATGACAAGCCCGCTTACTGCCACAAAAATAAAGTCGGTAATTCCCGTAAAAACAGAGCCTGAGGAAAAAATAATACGGATAAACCGCAGGGCGTTATATACAAAGCCAAGGACAAAACCGATAACGGCAAACTGTCCGAAAAGCATAAGAACCTGCTGAGTTGTCTCAAACATAAAATCACCTGCCCCGTTATCTGAACAGCCTGCTGATGAAATTATCAGGCAGATGATACTTATCTGTTGTAAAAGTCAGGGTATTCATATTCCCCGTTATGAAAATATTGCCCCGCTCCGTATCAAATTCATTTACCTCCAGCTTATCGCCCTTTATTACAAGGTCGCCCTTTTCGGTAAAAAGGAAAATATCGCTGTCAGTAAACCTTTCTACGCTTTTTACGCCGCTGATTCTTATTACTTTCCTGTCTTCTATTATAATGTTCATAGCTTCCTCCAAATATGTACAAGCTGCCGCATATTAATATTATGCGGCAGCTTACATTTTTAGAACAAGCTATGAAATCAGGGCTTACTGAATAACCTGATAAAGGCGGTCGGCGCCGTCCTTTCCTACTACCTCCACAACCTCCATAACCTTGACCTTAAGCGGCGTTTTGCCCATATTTATTTCGATTATATCGCCCACCTTAACGTCGTAGGAAGCACGGGCAGGCTTTCCGTTTACTGTTACCTTGTCTGCGTCGCAGGCTTCATTCGCAACGGTACGGCGCTTTATAAGGCGGGAAACCTTAAGATACTTGTCAAGCCTCATATATATTCCTCCACTTTTACAAAATAAAAAGCGGATTTAACGGAATTCCGCCAAATCCGCATATTTATCTAACTGCGATTACTTAGCAACAGCGTCCTTTAAAGCTCTGCCTGCCTTGAATGCAGGAACCTTTGTTGCGGGAATCTGAATCTTGCTCTTGGACTGGGGGTTGATACCTTCACGAGCCTTGCGCTCACGAACCTCAAATGTACCGAAACCAACGAGCTGAATCTTGTCGCCCTTTGCGAGTGTATCTGTAATTGTGTCGATAACTGCGCTGAGAGCTGCGTCAGCGTCCTTCTTAGTCATACCGGACTTTTCAGCGATAGCTGCGATTAATTCTGCCTTTGTCATTTTGAACCTCCAAAAATTTGTAATTGTAGCAGTGTTCATGTTTGTGCCATACACGAACAAATATTAATTCACCGAGTTACTTTTAACCCTCTCCCAGTATTCGTCAAGCTCAGCCTGTGAAAGCTGAGAAAAGGTCTTTCCTTCCTTTTCAATCAAGGTTTCAACTCCGCTAAATCGTATTATAAACTTATTTATTGCAAATGTCAAGGCTTTTTCGCTATCTTTTTTCAAAAATCTTGATAAGTTTGTGCAGGAAAACAAAATATCTCCCAGTTCTTCCTCTATTTTTGCCTCGTTTGCCTCAGAAAGGGCGTTTTCAAGCTCTGCAATCTCGGATTTAAGCCGTTCAATTACCTCTTCTGTTGTTCCGAAATCCATTCCTGCATTTGCCGCTCTCTTTCCAACCTTTTCCCCTCTCATAAGAGCAGGAAGAAGCTTAGGAACGCTTCTGAGCCTGTCGGAAGCTTTTTCCTCATTTTTCGACTTGCTTTTAAGTGCATCCCAGTTTTTCAGCACATCATCGGATGAATTAACCTTGACATCTCCGAAAACGTGGGGATGGCGGTACACCAGCTTCTTGCAGATTCCGTCGCATACGTCGCTGAAATCAAAAACTCCCTGTTCGTTCTCCATTTCTGCGTGAAAAACCACCTGTAACAGCAAATCTCCCAGTTCTTCCTTTAAAAGGTCGCTGTTTTCGCTGTCAATCGCCTCCATAACCTCGTAGGCTTCCTCAAGAACGTTCATTCTGATTGACTTGTGGTCCTGTTCCCTGTCCCACATGCAGCCGTGGTCGCTTCTCAGCTCCTTCATTATTTCCAGCAAATCCGAAATATCGTACTTTTCCTTGATTTCAAACATCTTAATACCTCCGCTTATATTACTGCTACTATTTTACTACATTATACAGGATTTTACAAGTGGATTTGATTAATTTTTGTATTTATGTGCATTTGCTGCGCTTAAGGATACCAAGAACTGCTGAAAAATCCTCGCTGTCTATAAGTATAAGTATCAGCAGGTAGGATATACTGCCCAGAATGCCCGATATAATAATTGCTGCCGCAAGTGGCAGTACCCCTGAAAAGCCGTTGTAGAAGTAATAAAGAGCGGCTCCGCTTATAAGGGCTGCAATAATCGGTTTCCATGCTGCCTGTGCCACGGAGGTTTCAATTCCGAATTTCCGCCGCATAACATAAACCTCGTAAATTAGGCAGACTATGTTAGTAAGAAGCATCGAAAGCGCCGCACCCGAAATATTTATAGAAGGAATTATAATA
>JBJERK010000051.1:0-5044 GCA_051882255.1 Ruminiclostridium sp. | reverse complement strand
TACCACAGAGAAGATTCCGGAATTTCCGTTAAAAACACATTCATTTCCCTGCCGTTATCTCTTTTAACGTAGCCCTTGAGATTGTACATATAACCGCGCGGTGGTGATTCTCTTTTCCAAACAGAAATAACCTCGCAAGTAGGCCGATAACCGCCGTAATTAATATCAACCGTGACCCAGTCTCCGACTCTGTGTTTCGGTCCACTGGAAGCATTGCCTCCGCAGCCGCCGCCTGCAACATTATCCAGCTCCTCGTCGGAAAGCTCGCCGCTTGCATTAAGCTTTGCAAAGTATTCCGCCGCCTGTTCTGCGGTAAGCTCAATATTTTCCGCTTTTGCCATTGCAAGCAGTTCTTCAACTGTCTTTGCTGTTTTTGCTTTTTCTAAAAGTTCCTTAGAGATGTTCATTTTGTTACCTCCAAATCAATTTTTAGTGTTTGAGATTCTCTGAGATTATTGTATCACATCATACGTTACAAAAACGTGACAAATTAGTCGGCTGAAACGGAAAAACAACTGCGAAAACCGCAAAATTGATAATTTTTTGAAAACGAGCAGAGCAGAAAAAACCATTTCCATAAATTTACATATAAAAACACAGCGGTTTTTTACAATACCGCTGTGTTTGCTATACCGGCATATTTGTGCTACAGGTAATCTGTCGAATATGTCTGCTTTCTTTCAGAAAGACGAGGAGTTTTTATGGCAAAGCAGACAAACTACAATGAGGTTCTCTTTATTATATCGATTATATTGTACTACAAACTATCTCTTAGAATCCCAGAACAGTGCGCAGGTTTCCTCCGCCCAGCTGTATTGTTTCATATATTCACCTCTGAATACAGGCTCTCCACACTGTGTAAAATTGTAAAAATCACAATCAACAAGGTCGGTATTCAGCGAATAACTATGAATCCCCGAATGCACAAGAACATCTGCCGCTCCGGCGCTATCCAGAGTTTTTCTCAGTTCTCTGAAACCCTGACGGATATAGTTCATATTTTTTTCCTCGTCGGAATTTTCGGGGCGTATCAGAGCGCATATCTGCTTCGATGTAACACCTGCTCCGCAGCGGTCGGTCAATACCGCCAGAATTTCCTTGGCTATGGAGCGTTTAAACACAAGTGGCATTCCATCGGCAAACACCTCAAATGTACCGAAGCATCTTATTGTCAATAGCTTTTTTGCGCTTTTTTCCGGCTTGATATGATCAATTTCGCGTTGTACCGCTTCGGCTGTGATAGGCTTCATAAGATAGCCCGAAACGTGCATACGAAAAGCGTCTACGGCATATTCGGAATGTCCTGTGCAAAAAACTATCTTCATTTTCGGCTGTAATTCCAGAAGCTTTTCCGCCAGAGCAAGACCACCCATTCCACGCATACTTATATCTAAAAATGCAATATCCACCTTGTTATCCTTTGCCCATTCAATTGCGGCGGTGCAGCTCGTAAATTCCTTTACCGTGTCAATATCGGGAGAGATTTTTACCGCTTCGGACAGTTCGACCAGCATAAAAGGCTCATCATCTACGGTTAATGCGACCATTATGATACCTCCTTCGGAATATATATGACAGCAGTCGTTCCTTTCCCCGGAGTGCTGTCTATGGTAAGCCTGCCGCCGCATATTGCGCTTACACGTTCTCTGATATTCTTTATACCTATGTGCTGCTTTCCGTCTGATTGAGAAGTTGTATCAAAGCCAACGCCGTTATCGCTTACCTTAACGCAGTAATCCGTATCTGTTTCATACACACAAACAGTAACGCTGCCGCCGCTTTCAAGCCCCATAAGTCCGTGCTTTATGGCATTTTCCACAAGGGGCTGAACAGATAGTGCAGGCAGGAAAAAATCATCGGAGCTAACATCAAAATTCACGGTTATGTCAGGAAAACGCACCTTTTCAATGTTAACATAATGCTTAACGTGCTCAAGCTCCTTTGATAAAAGTATGGGTTTATTGTTTTCAAGTTCATCGAAATTGCCCCGAAGATACTGAGAAAAATCACGGGTTAGCTCCGCCGCCTTTTCGGGCTGCTTCAGACAGAGATGACCAATAGAGCCGAGGGTATTGTAAATAAAGTGAGGCTGTATCTGGCTTATCATAGTAGCGATACGCTGTTCTGTAAGCTCCGTTCTGAGCTGTTCGGCTTCCCGTGCAGCCTTGTAATTCATTGGAATGACCCTGATTACTCTTACAAAATGGATAAGGAACAATATCAGAAAAACGCACTTGGAGAAAATGCCTCTGTTATCCGAGGCTGCGATGTACCATACAATATCCGCAAATGCCGCAATAATAAACAGGAAATCCGAAATAATTGCAGGACGGTCGGTAACATTTTTACTGATACATTCGTAAATGCAGCAGCCCAGAAGTACCAGATATATGACGATATGAGCGAGAAACCAGAAGGGCAGCGTATCATATATGACCATTATCTTTAAAAGCGGCAGCAGCGCCAGTACAGCATTGACTGCTCCCGAAGCAAGGACTGCCCCACGAGCAATTTTTCTCGCTGTCCCGTGTAAGCTTTCCGCAATACAAGCCGCCGCACAGGTTGCCGCAAGCATTATACATATCTGCAGGGCGTATGTATTGAATGCAAAGAACCAGCTCCACAGGGAAATATCAATGGTATCAAGAATAAAATATCCTCCGAAGAACAGCGCAAGAGCGCCAAGATTTCCGACAGTCACACCGCCGTCAATATGCAAAAGCCCGAAGAACATTGCCGAAGCCAGAAGCGCTATCGCCGCAGCTATCACAACGGTTCCGATTACCCTGCTTGTATTACCCGTTTGAAGCATAATGCGGTCGAAAACATTCTTCGAGCCGCCATAAATATTGCTCAGAAACTCATTATAAGCATTTTTATTTCCGAACCTGTGTGGATTATTAAGCCGTATCTCAATAACGTCGTCTTCGGATATTTCGGGAGTTGTCCAATCCACCCATTTTCTGCCGCAGGTGGAATCGGTCACTCCTATTTCATTTGCGCTGTCCAAAAGAAGCGGCTCTCCGTTTAAATAAATCTCCATTGTGATATGGTCGAGAAAAAAGTTAAGATTCATCCCCTCGCTGAAACTGAGTCCGAAACCGCCTTTTATCGTAATTCCGCCGTACTCTGCCGGAATATTGGAATCCCGGGACAGCCTGTGCCACGTTTCCTCATTGTCAAGCCTGTACTCGCCCTGAAATTCTATCGGGAGCAAAATAGGCAGAGTTGACTGAAAGCTGCCGAGGCAGGCTGCAATAAGAGCGGCAAGCATTAAAGCTATCGCCGCTATCCTTATAATCAGAACATAAGATAATTTTTTCAATTTATCATCTCCACTGAATTTTTTTCATTTTATCATAATTTTCAGTGATTTTCAAGTTGTTCTTTCAACCGCTGAAGAGATTAATGCAGTACTTGTACGGCATTACCTTGGATTATAATGCTTTAGTATAGCATATATGGCGTGACAAAAACGTGACAAATAGATTCGCTCAATAATAGAAATTATACTGAGTAGTATATATGGGATTCAAGCAAAAATCTCTGCCGATACAACGCATTTCTTTTGTTTTTCAGCCGATTTGTCACGCTTTTGTCACGTCTGCTATGGTATAAATATAATGTAAAAACCGATGCAGGACATCACATAGAAAATCTTAATGTACTTGTAGTCGGCGGTCTGGCTATAAGCCTATTGATTATTTATTAATCACTCTATTAACAGAAAGGAAGATTATATTATGTCAGCAGAAAACACATCAAATATTCCTGATTTAGCAAATCCCGTAGTAAAGCGCTTGTTGAAAATAACTGAAACAGACCAAAACCATGCGACACACAAGGGAATAGCGGCAAAATGTATGTTTTTTATGCTTATGATTATTGCAGGCGGAACCATTGATTTCCTGCTTCACAACTTTTTCCCCTTTATTCCCGAAGCATACGAGCAATGCGTGTTTATCACGATACCGGAAAGCATAGGTGCGGTTGCCGCTCTTGTAATGTCAATCGGCTGCTCATTTGCAGCTGCTCTTGTAGTTTCCGCAACCCCTGTTTTCGGCGCTCTGAGCTGTATGTCCTACGGCTACATAATCGCACTTCTGGCTAACATTACCGAAGGATTCAGGGGCGCAGCGCTTATGGCAGGCGTGTTCACCTTTTCTATAGTTTTAGCTATGCAGGTGCTTTTCTCCACGGGAAAAATCAGTGTCAGCCAAAAGTTTCGCTCCATTGTTTACAGCATACTTTTCGCATGGGTAATCGGCGGATGTCTTTTCGCACTTATGTGCTTTGTCATTCCGGATTTCGCTTTTGCAAGAGCTTATGTCGAAGAAAACTCAATCCTCTCAATCGGTATTTCTATGGCAGGCGTTGTTCTTGCGGTTATGTTCCTGTTTATCGACTTTGATAACATCAACAGAACCGTTGAACAGAGGCTTCCAAAAAAGTACGAATGGTGCGCTGCTTTTGGGCTTACGATGAGCATTATATGGCTTTATTTCGAGATACTTAATCTGATTTCAAAGGTGAAGAATAACAACCGGTTATAACGGTTTCGCACCGGATTTTCTTTTGCAAACATAGCCAAACTGTGAGGTAAACCAATGAAAGAAAGCATATTCAGAAAAAAGAGCCTTGACCGAATATCCTCCCCCGAACAGCTCACCGATTACATAAAGGTAGCAAATCCTGGCGTATGGCTGCTGCTTGGCGGTATAGTCGTCCTGCTTGCAGGCGTCTGCGTCTGGGGAGTTTTCGGCAGACTTGATACGGTAGTAAAGGCTGTTGCAGTAAGCGAAAAGGGCTCGGTTGTCTGCTATGTCGGGGAAGAAAAGGCAGAAATGCTGAAAGCGGGAATGACCTTTACCCTTAACGGCTCGGAGTATTCCGTTTCGGAGATTTCCCGTCAGCCTGTGGCCGCCGACAGCGTTCTCTCCGATTACGCTCTTCACGTTGGCGATTTTCAGCCCGAGGACTGGGTATATTCCGTTACGACAACGGGAAATGCCCCGGAGGACGGAATTTACGAGGCGGAGATAGT
>JBJERK010000050.1:1636-5051 GCA_051882255.1 Ruminiclostridium sp. | reverse complement strand
ACGGCGCAAAGGAACTGCACGACGGCACGGTGGAGCTGAACGACGGAGTTTCCGAACTTAACGATGGTATAGAAAAACTGCGGGACGGAATTTCCGAAGCGCAGGAGGGAATAAAGGAGTTAAATAATAATTCAGAAAGCCTTGTGAACGGCTCTGCGGAGATAAAAAAGGCGCTTTCAAAGATACAAAAGGCGCTGTCAAGTGTTTCCGCAAGCACCGACCGGCTGGAGCAGCTTACTGCTGCTTCGGGACAGATAAAGTCGGGGATTGACAGCCTGTACAGCGGTATAGCCGAGCTGAAAGCTGCCGCAAGCTATGATGGCTACAAGGCGGTAATGGGCGCAAACGGGCTTGACATTGACGCACTGAAAGCGGGAAACGAGCAGGTTTTAACACAGCTCACAACACAGATAACCGAGCTGAAAACAACCCTTGCACAGATGCCGAATGCTCCGCAGCTTGCAGAGCAGAAAGCCAAGCTTACTGCACAAATAACCCAACTCGAAACAATAGCACAGCTTCTTACCGGCAGCAGCGCTCTCATCGGCGGAACGGAAGCCTATTTCGGAGAATTGCAGCAGGGCGTTTCGGGGCTTGAAGCAGGCGCAAAGGAGCTAAGCGCAAAGTATGCGGAATTTGACAAGGCGATAGCTGAGCTTGCCGCCTCCCTGTCTGAAATGCTGGTGAGCATGACGGAGCTGAAAAGCGGAATTGATACCCTCGTCACGGAATACGGGAAGCTGGACAGCGGAATTGTTGATTACACCGACGGAGTCAAGAAGCTGTCCGACGGGTTTGGTGAAATTGCAGAGGGTGCAAAGGAGCTTGCAGAGGGCGGTTCCGACCTTGCCGACGGTGCAAAGGAGCTTATGGACGGTGCAGCGGAATTATCCGACGGAACAGCGGAGTTAAGAAATGAAACAGACAAAATCGACAGCACATTCTCCGATGATTTGGACGATTTGAGCGGAATGCTGGATTCCCTTTCGGGCAGCACTGCTGTGCAGTCCTTTGTTTCCGGCAAGAACACCGATGTTTCCTCTGTTCAGTTTGTGATAAAGACCGAGGCAATAGAAATCCCCGAACCCGAAGAGGCTGCCCCCGAGCCAACGGAAGAGCTGAATTTCTGGCAGAAGCTGCTGCGGCTGTTCGGGCTGTACTGATAAGGCTATGAGTCGGCGCACCGCTTTGTAATCTGATAAACCCCATATCGGCAGGCGCTGAGGCTTGAAGATATGGGGTTTGTTTACGGCAAACAGCAGAAAGCCTGACAGCAAATCAAGCTGTCAGGCTTTTTGCCTGCGATTATTCAAACAAAATAAGCTTCCTGCAGAACCTTTCTCCCCTTACGTAATCCTCCAAATCTATCTCCGCCGAAGCTCCCCATGTGGATAGCCTTACCGTGAACTTTCCTGTGTTCTCCTCCGTCCGAAGCTCTGTAACCGTAACCCAATGGGCGTTAAGGGAGCAGCAGCGGCTGCCGCCGGGAAAGGAGCAGGAAACGCTTTTAAGCCTTTTGTTAAAGCCGATAAGCATAGCAATCGGCTTGTCCTTTTCAAGCCCTTCTTTAATAAATTCCGCCGCCGCCTTTGCCGTAAAGCCTGCGGTTAATTTTCTGGGTGCAAGAGCAATTCCCCTCGCTTTTGCAAAAGCCAATGCGCCCGAAGTAAAGCGCTTAGCGCCCCATATTCCGAAAATCCCCGCCTTAAGATAACGGGATATTTCACCGATATGGCTTGTAAAATCCGCCCTTGTGCGCTCGCCCCTGTAAAGCGGCGTGTATTCGGGAGCAGTCCCCGCCATATACATAAAAATATTCCCCGCCGCAACAATCCCGCAGCCCTTTTTCTGCTTGAATTTTTCCGGAAACCAGTCCTGATTTCCGCCGAAGCAGGAGCTTTCGCTGTCGGAAATGCCGAGAAGCTCCGGGCGGCTCAGGCTGTATATTTCTACTGTGCTGTTGGTATTCATAGCAAAACCGCCCTTTCTTTGGGTTATAAGCGTATAGTTTTATTATAGCTATTTAGCGGCGGTTGTCAAGAAAAATCCCCGACAGGAATCGGGGATTTCTGTATTACTTTATAAAAACCGGACCATTGTCGGTGATATAACAGATTGTACCGCTGTTATTCACCGTTACATAGATGAAATCCTTTATATCAAGGGTTTTTTCGGGTTCAGTCAGACTAAAAATTTCCGGGTTTTCCTCCCTTACAGCTTTTTCTCTGTCGTATAGATTGGATATATAGCCGCTTTCCGGACTGCCGAAGGCAGTAAGTATATATCTGCCGCTTGGAGAAACCGTCCAGCCGCTTAATTCTTCTCCAGTATCGGTAATGCGGTATTTTACCATACCGTTTTCATCTCTGAACTGCATTATTCCGCCGCCACATTCAACAAGCCCATTGTCGTAATATGAGAAATAACCGCCATTCGCCATAACATCTATTGTTTCAATATCAATAAGCTTTCCTGTTTCCATATTACATCTGAAAGCCAAGTATTCGCCGCTCTCTGCACGGGTTTCGCCAATCAGCGTTTTTCCGTCGGCGGAAATAAGCGCCATAATCATTTGTTCAATGCTCCTGCCCTCAAAGCTAAGATTTAATTCGGTTACAAGACAAGGCTCATTTTCGAGGCTGTAAACGCTCAGCAGTACGGTGTTCTGCTCCTTATCAACACGCTCGTCAATGAAATATCTGCCGTTATTTGTAACCATACCGCCTATGTAGTCAAGGTCGCTGCTTATAGGAAGAAGGTACTTTGCGAAAAGCTTTAGCTCCTCATCATAATACCGCACAAAGCAGCAGGGATTGCCCTCCGAATAGCCTTCCTCCAGCATTATCAGCTTATCTCCAGCAGGATAAAGCCAGTAGTCGGAAATATCCGATTCTTCGGGAAGCTTAGCCCTGTACCAGGCAAGGAAATTTCCCTCGCAGTCGTACTTTATAACGTCCGCATATTCCCACTCCGAACTGCTGTTCACCATTTTTTCTCCAAGTACGTAAAAGCTTCCGTCAGAGCCTGTTACTGAGCAGTGAGATTCAGAAAGAACGCTTTCGGGGACTTCCTCGGTCTGATAAATAAATAAAGAAGTTGCCGTTCCCTCAATATCCGCTCTTGTCATTTCCGCATTGTAAATGCTTCTGTTTCCTGCCAAATCAACAGCAATTACAGTACCCTTGTCGTTTATTTCAACTCTTGTAGGAAGTGAAGCGCAGGGCTGCTCATATATAAGCTCCTTATCCTCTCCCTCGCCCTTGTAGGCACGGATATAAGCCTTTTTTGTTTCTGTATCGGTAACAGAAGCGGCAAGATAATTTCCGTCGGGAGAAAGGCTTGCGGTTACGACTTTTTCATTCTCCGAAAGGGGCAGATTTATATGCAGGATTTCATCAAAAGCGTAATAGTCAAC
>JBJERK010000050.1:0-1536 GCA_051882255.1 Ruminiclostridium sp. | reverse complement strand
GAATATTTAAGCCCCTCGGCGGTATTCATAACGGCTTCAACAAAATACTTTCCGTTCTCAGAAAATGACCATAGATAATAACCCTCGAATTTTCCCTCGTTCTCATAGGCTGGTATATCCGCTGTTCCCGTAATTTCCAGCTTATCATTATAGAAATAAATCTTCCTCGCCGAGGAATAACTGCTTTCTCCCGACTTCGTAACGCTGCACCTTACTCCTATGGGTCCTCTTTCGGTAAAAAACATACGGAAATAATAACCCTCGTTCTTCTCACATTCAAGGCTGCTGTTCAGATTCGTATAAGTATCAAGATAGAAGCCCCGCTCGTCGTACACGGCTACCTCCTGCACATTTGTATCGGTGCTTGTGTTGTTGACGTAGAACAGCTCGCCGCCGTTATAGATATTGCCGCCCGAAAGGGTAACACTATCCGCCGGCAGGAAGAAAACCCCCGCCTTATAATCCTCTGTAAACTCCGGCTTGCAGGCAATACTCGGACTGCTCTCTTTTCCTGAACCCGTCTGAACCTTGCTTTTGCTCACAAAATCGGCAAAAAATACCGTTCCCGCAATAACACCGAAAGCCGCCGCAAGGCTTGCTGCCCCCACAAGAATTTTTTCCGCCTTGCTCCTTTTCTTTATAGGTGCAGGCCTGCCCGAAAAGGAAACCTCGATTATATTACTGCCTTTACCGCTTTCAAAGCTTTCCGCAGCACGGTCGGTATATTTTTCCTCAATTCTGCCCACAGCCTCCGCCAATATATCCTTTTTCATATTTCAACACCTCTTTCTTCAAGAAACCTCCGCAGCTCCTTGCGGATACGGGAAAGCCTTTGCTCAACAGCGTTTTCCCTCATTCCAAGCTCTTCGGCGATAGTTCTGACTGACATTCCGAAGTAGTACCTTGAAACGAAGATATTGCCGTTTACCTTGTTCTGCTTTTTTATAAAGCAGTTCAGCGCCTCCCCAAGCTCCCTGCTGTCAAGGGCGCTTTCAATCGTGCGGCTGTCGGGGATTACCTCAGATAGCTCATCAAGGCACTCTGAATAGCCGTCGTAAAGCCTGCCGTATGTATCAAGGGCGGTGTTGCGTACAATCCTGCATAAAAAGCCCTTGAATGAACGGGGGTTTGTGGGCGGGATACTGTTCCAGAGCTTGACGTAGGCGGTACTGACGCACTCCTCTGCGTCCTGCCGGTTTTTAAGTATCTCAAAGGCAAGTTTATAGCACAGCCTCCCGTATTTTTCCGCTGTTTCAGACAGGGCTTTTTCGTTCCTGTCAAAGAGCAGCCTTACAATCTGCTTATCGTTCATTGTTTTTCCCTTTCCCAAGGATATTTCAAACCGATTAATCGTTTCATAATATAAGACGGCAAAAATTAAATTTCCTGACGTTATTTCGCTTATTTTTTTGCAGTAAGCTTTATTTCATTTTACAGTATCCGCGGCGCTTTTGCAACTGCCCTAAAAGGCAATTAACACAAATAAGGGCGGGAAAAACTGTTGTTTACGCTGATTGACATATCAATATTATTATG
>JBJERK010000049.1:0-5095 GCA_051882255.1 Ruminiclostridium sp. | reverse complement strand
TGAACAGCCTTGACAGCGACTCCGCAAGGGAAGTAAGAGCACTTATCTCCGAGCTTAACATAAGCGGAACTACCGTAGTTCTTGCAAGCCATATTTCCGAGGATATAGAAACTCTTTGTACCCGTATTTTCAGCATTGAAAATACCTGTCTTACAGAGCTTAACCCGAAAGGCGTTACCCTATGAGATTTATAGCAACCGATTTAAAACGGATTTTCAGCGAACCCGCCTTTTACATAAGCTTAGCCCTTAATTTTCTGCTGCTTATGGGAGGTATGGCGTTTGCTGCCGCAAACGGAGAAAGCTCAAGACTTTTTCTCTGTTCCCAGTCCTTCGCTTTGCCCTTTGTAGCTCCCTTGCTTGCGGCAATGCCATATTCCGTGATGATTATGCAGGAAAAGGAAACACGTTACAGCACTCTTATGAGCATAAAGTCAGGTGCGGCAGGATACGAGATGAAGCGCCTTTTTACCTGCGGAATTTCAGGCGCAGCAGCCCTGTTTTTACCTCAGCTTCTGCTTTACTGCATTTGCATTTTTATGGGCGGAATAAGTGATTTTGCTTATGATTTAAAGGTACTTCTTTTATCCTTAACATTCGGCTTTTCCTACGCTGTAATTTCCTACGGGCTTACCTTTGTGAACAGGCACAATTATGTGCCACTTGTAATGCCGCAGGTGCTTTATATGCTCTGCATATACGCTTTTCCTATCTTAAAGCTGGAAAAATACTATCCGCCTCTTGATATTGCACCTACAATTTACGGCGGAGAAATAACCGCCGAGCGCTTTATAATTCCCCTTTGTCTGACAGCCCTCGGCTTTGTCCTTACATTATCGGGAAAGGCAGGTAACAGAAGATGAAACTGTTTTCAAAGCTTTCCTACAGCCTTTCCTCTCACATCCCCGCAGCAAGATGGTGCCTTGCTCTGGTAATTATTGCTTTTACTGCTGTTGTAAGCGTGTACAAGTACATAGACCTTGCGGATATGGCAACCTTTTCCTGCCTTGAGGTAATGTATCTGATACTGTCCGATACAATGAATATCGTGTTTATTTATCTTCCCGCCTTTCTTTTTGTCGTAAGCGGAATTACCTTTGACAGCGGCTTCGGTGCAACCGCCGTGCTGCGCCACAAAAGCCGCAGGGAATGGCTGGATTTAAAGCTTATTACCTATATTGTAAATACTCTGATTTTCTTTGGCGCAGTTTTTCTGTTTGATTTTGCAGTAAGCTATAAGGTGTTCGGATTCAGTGACGTCTGGAGCAGCGATTTCGTAGGCTTTCGTGTATTTTCGGGTCAGCCCTATTCGGATTTTGCAAGTTCCCCTATTCCCACAATTACAGCTTCCTGCGCCGCAGTGCTTATGCTGTACATTCTCTGCGGGCTTTTGAATCTGCTTTTCTCTGTCCTTTGCGGCAGGGAAGACGCAGGACTGCTTGCATCGCTGCTTATCGGCATTATACTGGGCTTGTCGGATATGCTGATTCCGGAAAAGGGACTTATGAGCCAGCTTATCCGTATAGCCGTACTTATTGCCGCTTCTGTTGCAGTTTACGGGGCATGCCGTATTGCTGTACGGACTAAGGACTTTGGCGGAAAAAAGATGATTTAAGGTAACCGTTTATGAAAATACTGAAAATTATTATAATACTTGCGGTGGGCGCAGTCAGCCTTTTCAGCGCAATATACTTTACCGGCTCCTATGTTGCTGAGGTTAACGAAAAGGACAAGACCCTTGCGGAGATTATTATGCAGAATCAGCTTGAAGCCGAGCTTAATAAGGCTGAGGAGCAGGCAAAGCAGGAGCTTGGGGACGCCCTTGTTACAACCGTTATGGAAACGAAGCCTGTTACTAAGGAAACTACTCCTTCGGAAACCGCTCCGCCTGTTACTACTGCAACCACAACAACTACTACCACAACTCCGGTTGCAACAACAACCGAGCCTCCCGAAGAGGAGATTATAACCGAATTTACAAGAGGTGGTATTCTTCCCGACAGCAGTGATGGAATAGGAATAAAAACTATCTTTACGCTTAGTCCCGATGAACAGAACCGCCTTACACGTTTTCTTATCGACCACTATTTCCTTGACGGCGACGTCTATGTTGGCAGCGAAACCCGTGCTGAATTAAAGGAGAAAAAGGCTATAGCTAACTCAATGGAGAAAAGCGCAATAGCGGCTCTTAATCTTGTTGTGGCAGGAATAAACACCTCCGATATTTCGTCAATAATGACCGCCGATTATGATAAGATTTACGACGAGATTACTGAAATACGGGACAGCTTCAGGGAGGAATACAAGGATTCGGAAAAGTACGGCGAAAATTATGTAAAGCTGTATAATGAGAGTCTTAAGGTGCTTGACAGAATGATTGAAGCGGTAGGAAAGCTTAAAAAATCATCAAACGAATACAAGAACTCAACCAACCAGCTGCTTGCAGCTCTTGTTCTTGCCAAGGCGCTTGACGAGGTTGTAATCCCGGAGATTATGGCTGTACTTGAACAGTCCTTCGACCTTGTGGAAATAACTCAGGAGATATTCCTTGAGGGTACTCAGGGTGCAAGGCTTCTTTCCCGTGAGGAGGTTTCTGCGATTATTGCAAATCCTGCGCTTATTCTGAACAGCGGGCTGGCGTAACAGGGGAAAAAGAAAGACGGGCATAAACGCTCTGCGTGTGGCAAATATGAATAACTGCCCGTACTCCAAAAATCATATTTATACAACAAAGCGCCCCGATGCAATCAAATGCATCAAGGCGCTTACTTTATCTTTCGTAAAAGTATTCATTCAGCCGCTAAACCACTATTATATCTGAAAAACATCACCCAGAACAAAACACCCGCTCCCGCAAGCGCGCAGCCAAGCCCGGTATAGAATACCGCAATAAACAGCTCCGGCACAAGTCCCGAATAGCGCAGCCAGATACCGCCTCCCATCATAAAAGCCATTATGCAGTATGCCTTTATATCGAAGAAATTCCAGAAGGGGCGGGTAGGCTCGTCGTAGCCCAGTATGCGGCGGTGGTGCTTATGGCTCATTTTGTAGAACATCATACCGAAGGCGGCAAATACCGCCAGCGATACAAGAGGCTGCCAGAACGAAAACTCAACATTCGAGTACGCAATCACCCCAAGCCGTGCAACATTGAAGCCTGCAATAAGCCATACGCAGCCTGCTATCGCCAGCAGGGTGCGTTTTTTCACATGGTAAAAGGGCTTGCTCATTTACTTTCCTCCGTCTTTGCAGCGGATTTAAGCGCCACAAGCAGCAGTACAATACCCGTTCCCGTTATTATGTGACCTAAGCCCGCAATTCCCGAAATTGCGCCGTTTGCGCCCTTTGAAAGCTCTGTTCCCAGAACCTCTGTAACTCCACGCACTGCCATCATAACCGCCGTAAGCGGTACGCCGATATTGTAAACGCATAGAAACGCCTTGAACAGCTTTTTTTCGGGCAGGCTCTTGAAATGCCCGCAGAACAGTGCTGCAAGAAGAAAAACTATCATTCCCAGCAGGAACAGGTGGGTATGTACCTTTCCGAGAACGGTTACTCCGTCGTAACCGTTAAACTTGGTGAACTCACGGTAGAAAACGCCGCCAGCCATTGCCGCAGCTGCATAAATAATAGAAATATTAAGACACTTTTTCATTTTTGAAATCTCCTCTCATTGCATTGAATCCGATAAGAACCGTCCAGACGTAGGCGCAGGTTTTCGGTATCATAAGCATACCGATAAGCGGAACTGCGTCTGCAAAAAGCACTACAGGTATATAAAATCCGAAGCTCAGCACAACTGTAAGCCAGAGAAAACGGAAAGCTCTGTCGCCGCATTTTCCTGCGCTTTGCAAGAACAGCACCACAATTATACCGCCCAGCACCGCAAAGGGGATATTCCGATAAATGCCCCAGGAAAGGGGCGCGTCGGGACTTGTCCACATATTCTGCGGCATCAGGCAAAGCACCGCACGAACCGCCGCACAAAGCCAGACTGCCGCAGTAACAGCAGGCTTTCCGCTGATTTTGTAGCGGCTGCGCCAGACATAATACAGCAGCACATAGAACGCTGTCATTGTCACCGATGTTATGAGCTTTCCTATGCCGAGGGCTTCGGTATAGCTTTCAAGGCCGGTTGTACAAAGCGAAATCGCCCTCGGTACAAGATGAAAAGCGTCGCCTGCGCCAAGGGTTACCGCCATTATGCCGAACAGCAGATACTGCCGTCTGCCGTGTGAAAATTCCCCGTTTTCGGCTATGTCGGGAGCTGCGGCGCTGAGGCTGCGCTTTATCATAATAATTCCAAGGGTTACAACCGTAACAAGATATATTACGTCAAACGCTGTTTCAAAAATCGCCTGCATATTAAGCCTCCTTATAAATTACTTTCCTTATGACCGCAATCAGCGTGTCACAGCTTTTTTGCTGCATCAGCAGCAGGATAACGCTGTCCAGAACAAACTCCACAAAGCCTTCCTCGCTTAAGCCTGCACCAAAGACTTCTTGATTGACCGATTTATCTTTGTGCAGTACCGAAAGAAGTACGGCTTTGATTTTTTCTGTGCAGTTTTCCATCGCGTTTTTCGCCCTGCCTTTTCCGCTTGAAGCTACCGCAGCGGAATGGGCGGTAAAGAAATCGGGATACTCCCGGAAACGCCCTCGCACATTGATAAACAGCTTTTCCACATATTCGGAAAATGAAAGCGGGGGAGAGGCTTCTTCCTTGTCGGTAAGGCGGAAAATATCCTCCCATACGCTTGCGATTGCTGCAATAAGCAGCTCCTCCTTATTCGGGAAGTAATTATATAGAGTTCCCAGCGCAATACCGCACTCGCTCGCTACCGCCCGCATACTAAGCGCTTTCAGCCCCTTTTCCGCCGCTATCCTGCGGCAGACCAGCATTATTGCTTCTTTTGATGTTATCTCCGGATTTATCTTTTTCGCCTCCTCAAAGTGAACGTTGTTCATTTTGAAATAATTGTATCACAAAGTACGATTTTTGTCAATAGCGGCTATGAGAGAAAGAAGAAAAGGACATTATTCTCAGCGTCAGCACTGCAATACCTTAGCTATTACAATAGGGCAGGGAGGTTGAG
>JBJERK010000048.1:0-23239 GCA_051882255.1 Ruminiclostridium sp. | reverse complement strand
TTTTCGATTGTCTTATAAACAGAAAGCGCTTTCAGGTACATTAAAATGCAGGAGGTGAGAGAATGACCGAAAAGGAGCTTGCGGAATACATAAGCCGTTTTCACGGCACGGTTTTCCGCCTTGCCTACAGCTATCTTAAAAACCGGGAGGACTCGGAAGACGTGTGTCAGGAGGCTTTCCTGCGGCTTTACCGCTCGGAGCAGCGCTTTGCCGCAGAGGAAAACGTGAAGGCGTGGCTGCTTCGTGTTACGGTTAATCTCTCAAAAAACCTGCTTAAATCGGTCTGGCTTACGAAGCGCAGGGAGCTTTCGGAGGATATTCCCGCAGAAACTCCCCGTGAAAAGGCTTTGCTTGAGAGCGTGAAGCTCCTGCCCCAAAAATACGGCGGAATACTTTACCTCTACTATTACGAGGGTTTTTCCGTAAAGGAAATCTCGGAAATTACGGGATTAAGCCCCTCGGCGGTAACAACAAGGCTTTCACGGGCGCGTAAGCTGCTTAAAGACCTGCTCTTGAAGGAGGGTTACGATGAAAACTGAATATAACGCTCTTTTCGATAAAATCACTCCTGCGAGAAGCGATGATGAGCTGCTCCTCGGAGTGCTCGGAAAGGCGGAAAAAATGGATAAAAAGATAAAAAAGAGTATAAAAAAGCCTCTTATTGCAGTCTGTGCTGCTTCCCTTGCTGTCTGCGGCGCCGTAACTGCGGTGGGCGCTTACTGCGGCTGGGATTTCAATAAGGTTTTCGGCGCTTTCTTTAAGCCTGAGCCTTCTTATGTGCAGCAGGCAGAAGGGGCGGCTGATGATAATGCCCCCGAAGAGCTTTTCGACTACGACTTTGAAAAGCAGGGCAAGGTTATCGACAGGACATTCGAGCTTAACGGCTACGACCTGCACATAAAAGGAGTAACCGCAACGGATACTTCGGTCTGCATGGTGCTTGACGTTATTTTCGGCGAGGATTTCCCACTTACCTACGGTCCGGAAACCAGGGAGTACAGCGCTTGGAAGATACGGCCCGAAATTGACGTGTCGGGAGTTGACCCGGAGGCAACATGGGGCTGCGGTACGAACATTACCCAGCCGCAGATTAACGGAAATGTGTTTACCTATATGGTTACGGTGAACGTCCACGGCGTTTCTATCGGCGGAAGAACTGTTACCTTTAATTTCGGGGAGCTTACCCGAAATATCAAGATATTTGATGAAAACGGAAACTTCCTTACCTTTGCCGATGAGCCGGAAAGGGTGGACTGCGGCGTTTCAATCGAAATCCCCATTGATTTTATCGATACCGCCGACACAATCAGAAAGGAAGTAGGCAGAGAAGCCACCATGCACGATGGAACGACTGTATTCATAGAAAGAATAACAGTCAGCCCCTTTATGATAAGCGCAGAATACACAGACAGCAAAGACAGTCCGGCTTATATCGGCGATGAATTTGTTCTTACCCTTGATGACGGCACCAAGCTTTACGGTATCGACCGAGGCGGCTCCGGCAGCAGCAACGGCAAAACCGCAGAATACAGCATATATCTGACATCTCCCGTAAATACCGACCTTATCTCCTCCGTTACAATCGGCAGCCTCACCATTCCGCTGAAAGAGGGCGAAGAGCCGACGACAGAGGACATCGAGATTTCCGCAGATAATCGCCCCGCAGAGGTTACAACCGTGGCGGCAGAGCTGCCTTAACGAGAGGGAGAGAGGAGAGAACTGAGAGCTTGAGAGCTTGAGCAAGGGGGCTGCCCGCCCCCTTGAACCCCCGGCAAGCGCGACGGCGCTTGACCCGTTTGAAGCTTGATTACTGCATTTGATTTGTGGGGCTGCTTTTGATGCACATTCACGGGTTTTGGTGGGTTGAACTGTTTCGGGCAGTTTTGCTTAATTGGCAAGTAGTGATTATTTCTGTACTTATAATCTGTTCGCAGCTCCCGCCCCTTAACCGCGAAGCGTCTGAAAGTTTTTGCCAAGCTTTTTTCAAAAAGCGTCCTATCTTTTTCTCTTTTTATCTCTTAAAATCTCTTTATTCTCTCAAAAATCTCTCCCATAAACACAAAAATGCGCTTTCGGATAAACCGAAAGCGCATTTCTTGTAAATCTTAGCCGAGGATAACTTCAACGGTGTGAGTGCCGTTTGCGAAAGCGGGGATAAGGTTGCCGTCTACGGGCTTGCCGTCAACAGTCATGGACTTTACGCCGCTGCAAACGTGGTCGGGGTTCTTGACTGTGATGTTATAGGTAGCTCCGCGGAAAAGTCTTGAAATCGAGAAGCCGTCCCAAGCCTTGGGGATTGAGGGGCTTATTTCAAGTCCGTCGTACTTGGGCTTAACGCCTAAAATGTACTGGGAAATAGCTACAAAGTTCCATGCAGCCGTACCTGTGAGCCAGGAGTTCTTAGCCTCGCCGTGTCTGGGAGCGTCCTTACCTGCAATCATCTGAGCGTAAACGTAAGGCTCTGTGCGGTGCAGGTCGGAAAATTCCTCTCTGAATGCAGGCGCAATCTTTGAGTAGTACTCAAACGCCTTGTCGCCTCTGCCTGCATAAGCTTCTGCACACATAATCCATGCGTTGTTGTGGCAGAAGATACCTGCGTTCTCCTTGTATCCGCCGGGATATGTGGAGATTTCGCCGTACTGGATATAGTAATGTGTAAATGCAGGATTGTTAAGTACAAGACCGTGGTCGGAGTTAAGGTACTTGTCAACGCTGTCAAGGGTCTTGATGTCGTCACCTGTTTCCTTGCCAAGACCTGCAAGAACACAAAATCCCTGAGGCTCAATGAATATCTTGCCCTCTTCGCACTCGTGAGAACCAACCTTGTTGCCGTTGTGGTCGTAAGCACGTAAGAACCATTCGCCGTCGTAGCCGTACTTCATGGTTGCTTCGTTCATCTTCTTTACTTCAGCTTCCGCTCTCTGCGCCTCAGCCTCGTCGCCCATCATCCTGCACATAGCGGCATATTCAGGTCCGATAAAGCCGAACATTCCGGCAATCATAACGGACTCTGCAACCTGGCTGTAGAAAGGCGGCTCGGTGAACATTTCCTTGTTGTTGTAGGTCTGGAAGGACTCGCCGGGCTTGTCGGAGAAGCAGGAGAGGTTAAGACAGTCGTTCCAGTCTGCACGTCCGCTAAGGGGCAGTCCGTGAGGTCCTACCTTTGTGCATACATGGTTGAAGGCTCTCTTCATGTGGTCGAGCATTGTAGCAGCCTTGCTTTCGTCGTTCTCGTAGGGAACCATTTCGGTAAGGATAGACTTGTCGCCTGTTTCTTTTAAGTAAGCTGCAACCGCAAGAATCATCCACAGCGGGTCGTCATTGAAGTTAGAGCCTAACTCGTGGTTGCCCTTCTTTGTAAGGGGCTGGTACTGGTGGTAAGCGCCGCCGTCCTCAAGCATTGTAGCTGCAAGGTCGATAAGACGTTCTCTTGCTCTTTCGGGAATCTGGTGAACGAAGCCGAGAAGGTCCTGGTTGCTGTCACGGAAGCCCATACCTCTTCCGATACCGCTTTCAAAGTAGGAAGCGGAACGGGACATATTGAAGGTAACCATGCACTGGTACTGGTTCCAGATATTAACCATTCTGTTGACCTTTTCGTCGGGACAGTCAACGTGGTACTGACAGAGAAGAGTGTTCCAGTACGCCTTAAGCTCTTCGAAGAGCTTGTCTGCCTTTTCGGCGGTGTCGCACATAGCAATCATCTCGTGAGCCTTGGTCTTGTTGATTATATTTGTCTTGGAGTTTGCAGTAGTGATAAGCTTATCCTCGGGTGTAAGGTCGGGAGCAAACTTTTCCTCAACCTTGTTCTCAACATAGCCCAGAACGAATACAAGGTCCTTGCTCTCCCCTGCCTCAAGGTCGATTTCGATGTAGTGGGAAGCGATAGGCGACCAGCCGTCTGCAACGGAGTTGCTGGGTGAGCCGTTCATAACGGTCTGGGGGTTGCCGAAGCCGTTGTAAAGTCCCATAAAGGACTCTCTGTCGGTATCAAAGCCCTTGATTTTAGTGTTTACAGAGTAGAATGCGAAGTGGTCACGGCGCTCCTTGTACTCTGTCTTGTGGTAGATTGTGCTGCCCTCGATTTCAACTTCGCCTGTATTGAAGTTTCTCTGGAAGTTGGTTGTATCGTCGTTAGCGTCCCAGAGGCACCATTCAAGGAAGCTGAACAGCTTGATTTTCTTGAAGCCGCCTGTCTTGTTGGTGATTGTAACCTTCTGGATTTCTCCGTTGAAGTTCTGGGGAACGAAGAAGGTAACCTTAGCCTCAATGCCCCTGGACTCGCCCTTGATGATGGTGTAGCCCATGCCGTGGCGGCACTCGTAGCTGTCAAGCTGTGTCTTTACGGGAGACCAGCCGGGATTCCATACATGACCGTCGTCGTTTATATAGAAGTAACGTCCGCCCATATCAACAGGAACGTTGTTGTAGCGGTAACGTGTGATTCTGCGGAGTCTTGCGTCCTTGTAGAAGCAGTAGCCGCCTGCTGTGTTGGAGATAAGGGAGAAGAAGCCCTGTGTGCCCAGATAGTTTATCCAGGGGTAGGGAGTCTGCGGCGAGGTGATGACATATTCCTTATTAGCGTCGTCAAAATATCCGAATTTCATGCTGTAAACCAATCCTTTCTTTATGGGAATAACCCCAATTAACCCACACCGCACTATATTTCTTAAAGAAACAGTACGGCATTGTCTTAATTATATAATATTTTTCCGAAAATAGCAATAAGCTGAAAGCGATAACACAAAATTTTATAGTTTTAACAAAATAATCGCCGCTTTTTTGTGCATTAGTTTGAGAGAGGCAGAGAGGTGAGAGTTTTTGAGAATTTTTGAGAGCATTTGAGCCAAGGGGCTGCCCGCCCCCTTGACCCGTTTGAAGCTTGATTAATGCATTTGATTTGCGGGGGCATTTTGCTGCACATTCACGGTTCTTGTGGGCTGAACTGTTTCGGCAGTTTTGCTTAAAATGGTAAGTAATGATTATTGCTGTACTTATAATCTGTTCTCAACGCCCGCCCCTACACCGCGAAGCGTCTGAAAGTTTTTCGCGCAGCTTGCTGCGGTCCTTTTTTACAAAAAGGCTGAAAATCTCTTTTTCTCTCAAAATCTCTTCTCTCTCACGAACAAAAAAACAAGAGGCTGTTTGCCTCTTGCTTTGTGATTATCTGAATTTTGAGGTTTCTATGCGGTTTAGGGCACGTTTCAGCTTGTATTCGGCGATAGCCATTTGCTTATCGTCGGCGTCGGGCTGGCTGGTGTACTGCGAGATACGGCTTTCTGCCAGCTCCTTTGCCTTAACGGCTCTGTCAACGTCGATTTCGTCCGCCCATTCGCAGCTCTGTGCGAGAATAACCGTCTTGTCACGGCTCACCTTTATAACGCCGGAGGAAATTGCGCCGTAGCGGAAATTTCCGTCAATCCTTACCTTGAACTTGCTTATGGTAAGGGCGGCAACGTAGGGCTCGTGGCGGGCAAGAATACCCTTGTCGCCTACGGTGGTGCGCACAACAATATTATCAGTCATACCGTCGAAGAAAACCCCGTCGGGAGTTATAATCTGAAGTTTAAACGGAGTCATGCTCTGACCTCGCCCCCTTATGCCTGCATCTGCTTAGCTTTTTCAACAGCTTCGTCTATCGTTCCTACAAATAAGAACGCGGATTCGGGCAGGTCGTCGTGCTTGCCCTCGATAATCTCCTTGAAGCCTCTTATCGTTTCCTTAATCGGAACATATTTTCCCTGCATACCCGTGAACTGCTCAGCTACGCTGAAGGGCTGGGAGAGGAAGCGCTGAATCTTTCTTGCTCTTGCAACAGTCAGCTTGTCGTTGTCGTCAAGTTCGTCCATACCGAGAATTGCAATAATATCCTGAAGCTCGTTGTAGCGCTGGAGAATTGACTGTACTGCTCTTGCAACCTCGTAGTGCTCCTGTCCTACAATTTCCGGAGTAAGTATTCTCGAAGAGCTGTCCAGCGGGTCAACCGCAGGATAGATACCCATTGATGAAATGCTTCTCGAAAGAACCGTCTTTGCGTCAAGGTGAGCGAAGGTTGTTGCAGGAGCAGGGTCGGTAAGGTCGTCCGCAGGAACGTAAACCGCCTGAACGGAGGTGATAGAGCCCTTGTTTGTGGAGGTAATTCTCTCCTGTAAAGCGCCCATTTCCGTTGCAAGGGTAGGCTGGTAACCTACGGCGCTGGGCATACGTCCTAAAAGGGCGGAAACCTCTGAGCCTGCCTGTGTGAATCTGAATATATTGTCGATAAAGAGAAGTACGTCCTGTCCCTCTCTGTCACGGAAGTATTCCGCCATTGTAAGTCCCGAAAGACCTACTCTCATTCTTGCTCCCGGAGGCTCGTTCATCTGACCGTAAACAAGTGCGGTCTTATTGATAACGCCGGATTCCTTCATCTCGTTATAAAGGTCGTTTCCCTCACGGGTACGCTCGCCTACGCCGGTAAATACGGAAAGTCCGCCGTGCTGCTTAGCAATATTGTTGATAAGCTCCATGATAAGTACCGTCTTACCAACGCCTGCACCACCAAAAAGACCGATTTTTCCGCCCTTTAAGTAGGGTGCAATAAGGTCGACTACCTTGATTCCTGTTTCAAGTACCTGGTTTGAGGCAGCCTGCTCCTCGTAGGATGGCGGCGCACGGTGAATTTCCCAGCGTTCTGCGTTTTCGGGTGCAGGAAGATTGTCAACAGGCTCTCCTAAGAGGTTGAAAATTCTTCCTAAGGTTTCGTTTCCTACGGGAACTGTGATTGACTTTCCCGTATCAACAGCCTTCATTCCCCTTACAAGACCGTCGGTGCTGCCCATAGCGATACAGCGCACAACATCGTCGCCGATATGCTGAGCAACCTCGACTACAAGGCGGGAGCCGTTATTGTCGATTTCGATAGCGTTCAGAAGCTTCGGCAGAGAGTCGGCGGGGAAACGTATATCAAGAACTGCGCCGATAATCTGAACGACTGTACCAATGTTTTTATCAGCCATTTGTTGCTTTTCCTTTCAAAGTTTTACTGTCTTCCGGATAACCCATAAAAGCATACCGATAGGTTCCGCCGCAAAGCGGCGGAGCGGCTATGCCGCAGAAAACAGCATTACAGCGCATTTGCGCCGGATACGATTTCGTTGATTTCGTTGGTGATTTTCTCCTGTCTTGCACGGTTGTAAACGAGAGACAGGTTGGAAATCATCTGGTCGGCGTTGTCCGTTGCGCTTTCCATAGCGGTGCGGCGTGCGCCCTGTTCGGAGGCGAAGGATTCCACCACCGCACAGTCAATAAGACTCATTATGAACTTGGGAACAATACGGTTGAAAACCGCTTCGGGAGAGGGGTCGTAGTTTATAAGCCCCATGTCCTCCCCTGTTCCCGTACCAAGGTCTGAAATAGGCAGAAGCTTTATCTGCTCGGGATTCTGCACAAGAGGGGAAACAAAGGCGGTATAGAAAAGCTGAACCTCGTCTATTTCCCCGCTTCTGAACATTTCAACCACAATGTCCGCAATATCCGCACAGTCGGCGGTTTTTGCCTTTTCGGCGAAATAGGGGTATTTTCCCGCAAGCTCGTAGTCCCGCTTTTCGAAAAATTCAACCGCTTTCCTGCCGATAGCGATTATCTTCGGCTTTTCGGCGTCCCCGGAGTGAGCGGCAACCGCTGCTTTCAGAACGTTTGAGTTGAAGCCTCCAGCAAGTCCTCTGTCGCCTGCAATTACAATAAACAGACGGCGCTTAACCTCTCTTGCCTCGGTGAAAACCGTGGTAAAATCCTTTTTTACTGCGGCGATTTCCGAAATAAGCTCATACTGGGCTTCAAAATAGGGTCTGCCCGCTTCGGAGCGCTGCTTTGCGCGGCGCAGCTTCGAGGAAGCCACAAGCTCCATAGCCTTTGTTATCTGCCTTGTGGAGCCGACGCTCTTTATGCGGCGCTTTATATCCTTCATATTGCCGGTTGCCAAATCACTTCACACCTTTCACGATAGAGGGAATTAACTGCGGTCGTTGTCGATATAGACCACGTTTTTTGTCAGAAAGAAGAACGTGCCTGCAACCGCTAAAGCAGCGGTAAGGCTTATGGAAATGATACTTAAAATAAATGCTGTTTTGTTCATAGTTCTTACTCCTTTCAAGCTCACTGGGTTCAAATATCGGCTTATAAAGCCTTTATTTCGTATTTATCAATATGATAACGATAGGTTCCCTTTTCGCCGCTTCCGATTTCATTAAGCTCAAAGCCCCTGCTCTTTACCGCATCGTAGATATGCTCGGCAACAAGCTTCATTTCGCCCTGTTCAAGCCGGCTCAGGGAAGGGGAATCGAAGAAAACGCTTACAGGCTCCTTTGCCGCCTCCTCCTTATAGCTTCTGTCGATACGGTTAGCCATAACGGTTATAAGGTCGATAATGCCTGCCTCTGCGGTAATTTCGGTTACCGCCTTTCTGATAAGACTATGCTCAAGAACCTTCGGGTCGGCTTCTATAACCGTCTTTTTCAGCATTTCAGCCCGTCGCTTTTCGGCGGCAGCCTTTTCTGCCTTTTCTGCCTTTTCCTTTGCCGCTTCGTCAGCTGCTTTCTTTTCCGCTTCATCGGCTTTCCTGCGGGCTTTTTCGTCTGCGGCAGCTTTAGCCTTTATGTCGGCGGCTTTCTGGGATTTATCCGTCTTTTTGCCTTCATTTTTGGGGAAAAATTTGTTCAGAAGGAAATAAAGCAGAGCTACGCCGACTATAATTACGGCTGCTGCAATAACAATCATCCAAAATTCATTCATATCATTTTACCAAAGGGCTCAGAAGCTTGCGGAAAAATCTGCAAGCACCTTTTTAAGCTTCTCCTCGGTTTCGGGAGTAAGCACCTTCTCCTTGCGGATACTGTCGGTTATCTCGGAATGTTCGGAAGCGATATGGAGGAACAGCTCCTTTTCAAAATCGCTTATCCTCTCGGTAGGAATATCCTTAAGGTAGTTGTTGATAACCGCATAGATTATAATAACCTGGTTTTCAACGGACAGGGGCGAGGTCTGGGGCTGCTTTAAAACAGCAACAATTCTTTCGCCCTTTGCAAGCCTGCTCTTTGTATCAGCGTCAAGGTCGGAGCCGAACTGGGAGAATGCCTGTAACTCTCTGTACTGGGAGTATTCAAGCTTAAGTGCGCCGGAAACCTTCTTCATAGCCTTAATCTGAGCAGCGCCGCCTACACGGGATACTGAGATACCGGGGTTTACGGCAGGTCTAATACCTGCGTTGAAAAGCTCGGTTTCAAGGAATATCTGACCGTCGGTAATGGAGATAACGTTTGTGGGGATATAGGCGGAAACGTCGCCTGCCTGTGTTTCGATTATGGGCAGGGCGGTAAGAGAGCCGCCGCCGTAGTCCTCGTTAAGGTTTGCGGCACGTTCAAGCAGTCTTGAATGGAGATAGAAAACGTCGCCGGGGTAAGCCTCACGTCCCGGAGGTCTTTTAAGGAGCAGGGACAGCGCACGGTAAGCAACGGCGTGCTTTGAAAGGTCGTCGTAGACGATAAGGGCGTGCTTTCCCTTTTCCATAAAGTATTCGCCCATAGCACAGCCTGCATAGGGAGCGATATACTGGAGCGGAGCAAGCTCTGCGGCGGTTGCGGAAACTACGATTGTGTAGTCCATAGCGCCTGCGTTCTTAAGCTGCTCAACTACCGTCGCAACTGTTGACGCCTTCTGACCTATTGCAACATAGATACAGATAACGTCGGTGTCCTTCTGATTGATGATTGTATCAACGGCGATAGCGGTCTTACCCGTCTGTCTGTCGCCGATAATAAGCTCACGCTGACCTCTTCCTATCGGTATCATGGAGTCGATAGCCTTGATACCTGTCTGTAAAGGTGTGTCAACGGATTTTCTTGTAATAATACCGGGGGCAATTTTCTCAATCGGGCGGTATTCGCTTGTAACAACCGGACCCTTTCCGTCGATAGGCTCTCCGAGAGAGTTTACGACTCTGCCTAAAAGCGCTTCTCCTACAGGAACGGAAATAATCTTTCCCGTTCTTTTAACGGAGGAGCCTTCCGTGATGTCTGCGTCGGAACCAAGCATAACCGCGCCGACAAAATCCTGCTCAAGGTTAAGCGCCATACACTGAACGCCGTTTTCAAATTCCAGAAGCTCGTTCAGCATACAGTTTTCAAGTCCGTGTATGCGTACGATTCCGTCGCCTACGGTAACAACCGTACCGGTATCGGTAAGCTGTATCCTGGATTCAAAGGCCTTGATTTTGGATTTGATAATGCCTGTTATTTCATCAGGGCGTAATTCCATCCTTAATATGTCCTTTCGTTCAATTTGAGAGAAGAGACTCAGCAGATAATTCCGCTTATCTCCGTCTTAAGCGCTTCAAGCCTTGCCTTAACGCTTCCGTCGAAGCTCTTGTTGCCGTACTTTATAACAATTCCGCCGATAATCGAGGGGTCGGTCTTTTCCGCAATATTTACGGTCTTACCGATAACCTGCGACATCTTAAGCTTTATGCGCTGTCTTGCGCTTTCGCTCAGCGGCTCGGTAGTTATTACGGTTATATCCGCTATACCGAAGCGCTCGTTGCAGCGTTCGTTGAAATAGCGGTTTATCTTGTCGAAGCAGTCCAGCCTTCCCGCCTCGGTAACAACCAGCAGGAAGTTATAGGAATAATCCGACAGCCTTCCTTTGAAGGCGCTTTCTATAACGCCAAGCTTTTCGCTTTTTTCAATGGAAGGGGTTCTGCAAAGCTTTATAAGCTCGGGATTTGCGGTAAGAATATCATTCACCGCCGCAAGCTCCCCCTGTACGGTTTTAAGCATATCCGGCTTTTCTTCTGTAAGCAGCTCGAACAATGCGTCGCCGTAGTTCTTTTCAATAAGTCCCGCCATAAAGAAGCTCCTTTCGGTTTATTCGCCAACTTCGGCGATAAATTTGTTGATAAGCTCCTCGTTGTCGGCCCTGGAAATTTCCTTTTCGCAGACCTTCTCGCTCGCCATTATTACTATGTCGGAAATCTGGTCCTTGATTTCGTTTACTGCCTTTTTCTTTTCAAGCTCAATGCTTTCCTCCGCCTTCTGCTTGATAACGGCGGCATTTTGCTGAGCTTCAGCTATTATCTGGTTTTCACGCTCGCCTGCACGCTTTACAGCGTCGGAAACGATTTTTGCGGCTTCCTCCTTGGACTGCTCAAGAAGCCTTGCATATTCGTCCTGCATAGCCTTTGCCTTAGCCTGAGCGTCCTCTGCCGCCTTCATTTCCTCGTTGACCTTTTCCTTGCGGCTTTCAAGTACTGCCATAACCTTATTATGGAGTAAGAAGCGGTAAAGCAGGAAGATTATAAGCGTATTAATAAGCGTGAAAATAATTGTGTCCCCGTTGATGTTTACCAGCTCGAGAACTTCGCCGGCCAACAGCCTTGTACCCATTCAAAACGCTCCTTTTATTGATAATGTTGAACTTAACCGCCTATTCTTCCGATAAAGGGGTTAGCGTACATTAAAAGGAGGGCGATGATAAGGGAGTAAAGACCTGTTGTTTCCGCAAGAGCGTCACCGATAATCATCTGCTTTGTGATAGCGCCGGAAGCTTCGGGCTGTCTGCCCACTGCCTCAACTGCCTTGCCGCCGCAGTAGCCTTCACCGATACCGGGGCCAAGACCTGCTATCATTGCTAAACCTGCACCTATTGCGGACGCACCTAAAACGATTGCCTGTTCAAACATAATTTAAACCATTCCTTTCATAATTGCCCGTACTTCGGGCAGAGCTGTTGCTGTATTTTATGGCATGCTGCCTTAAAACCTGTTTTGCTTAATCCGTTTCCGCCATGGAAACATAAGCCATAGTAAGAGTTATGAAGATGTAGGACTGAATAACCGCCGAGAAGAGGTCGAAATAGAGGGAGAGGATTGCGGGAATACCGATTGAGAGAAGTCCCGCCGCAACTCCGCCAAGAGCAAAGTAAACAAGTCCTCCGATAACCATACCCGAAACGTTGTTTCCGAAAAGACGGAGCGCCTGAGCAACCGGGTTTGCGAAATCGCCTATGATATTAAAGGGAAGCATAAAGGGCATAGGCTCGATAAAGCTCTTTAAGTAGCCCTTCATGCCGCCTGTCTTAATCTTGTTGTAAAGTACGAGGACGAAGGTTATAACCGCCCAGGAAGCCGTAACCGAAAGGTCGGAGGCGGGGTTTCTCAGTCCGAAAAGTCCCATAAGGCAGGACAGCAGTATAAAGCAGAACAGCGAGCCGATATAGGGTCCGTATGCCTTCTTGTACCTTAGTCCCATTGAGTCCTCAACGTAGCCCGAGAAGAAGGATACTATCCATTCCGCAGCAGCCTGCCGCTTAGAGGTAGGCTTTACCTTAAGGTTTCTTCCGAGAATAAAGAAAAGTATGCCCAGCACCACTATTATTATCCACTGGGACACAACCGACTCGGAAACTATCCATTCCTTTCCGAATGCCTCAAAAACTATGGACTTGAGGGGGCCGTCAACAGTAAAGCTTCTTTCTGCCGTTTCTGCTGTTTCAGCCGCCAGCAGTCTTATTGCCGTATCAGTCATAACAAAACGTTCCTTTCAGTCAAGGATTTTCCTCCTCGTTTTTACGCAGGTAGAAAAAGGTGTAATATATTTTTGGGTAAAAAAGGGGAACAATAGCGGGAACGGGGTTTACTGCCCCAAAGGTAAGAAGCAGAGCTAAAACTGCGAAAATTCCGATATATCGTATTCCGTAGGAGAGATTTCCGAGAAACTGTCCCCTTTTGAAATTCTTGCAGTTCACAATAGCCTCGGCGGTAATTCCCGTTCCGATAAAGTTCATAAGCATAAGCAGATTTCCCACGATCAGTCCGATAAAGACGTTCAGTTGAAATCCGTAGAAAATGCCCAGAATAATTATAATAAGAAGCGCCGCCCCGTTGAAAAGGAGCAGGTACGGCGCCATTTTACGAAGCTGTGCGAAAGCCTCGCCGGCTTTTATTTTCATAGCTTTTTCTTTTTGGAGTTTTCGTCGTAGTAGTCGTGGTCACGTCTGTCGTGCCGCACCTCGGAGGCGCCTGTGCCCGACTCGTTCTTGTCGTACATGGCGATAAGCTTCTTAAGATAGCTCATAGCGCCGCAGAACATTGTAAGAATACCCGCCGTTACAAACAGGATATTCACCCACACCGGCCACCCCAGCCATTCCACCAGCTTTGAGCCGCCTATTACAAAAACCAGAAGCGGCACTATTACAATAAGTCCTATCTGACTTGCAACCGCATAAACGGCAACAGGATTATCTTTTTTGTTTTTTGCCATCATACACGCCTGCCTTTCCCGAAAACGGCTGTCATCAGAACACTATCTCCGTAAGCCGCCAGCCCTTGTCGGTTTTAATCATATCTGCGGTAAGAACAACCTCTTCGCCGCTTTCCTTATCGTGAATTGTAAGCTCAATGCTGCACTCGGTTTCGCTTACTGCGGTTATTTTGCAGCCGGGATTATCCCATGAGCGGGTATAGGGCATAGGTGTGAAATTCTGGATTATGCCAAGGCTTCCGTTATCCCTTGTCTTGTATATAGGACCGTAGCCGAGGGAATTTGTCTTTATTATTTCAGCAGCTTCCTCTGCAAAGGTATCGTCAACCAGCGCTTCAAGCTCATCAAGGGAGCTGTAATCGCTGTCCTTAACGGTATAATAGCCGTCCTCGGGAGCGTTTCCGTAGGGTTCGTCCTTATGGGACATTCCCTTTGTGTAATAGAGGCAGAGAACCTCGAAATTGTTCTTGACAAGCACCGCTGCTGCGTCGTACATTTCATCGGTTGCGGCAATATTTCCCGAATCGGGAGCCTGCTCGCTCTGGGTTGTCTGCTCAGCGGGCTTTTCGGGGGCGGGCTTTGCTCCGCCAAGAGAATTATATACTATAAAGAAAACAACAACTGCCACAACTAAGCCTGCTGCAAGCAAAGCGGCATAGAGGGGAGCGCTTTCGGAGTATTTACCTTTAATTTTCATCTGCAACCTTTCCTTTCGGGGCTTTTTATGAACAGTGCAGAAAATGCTGCACCGGTTAAAACTAATAATCTATTATATTATACCGCGTTTTCCCCATAAAATCAAGACCAAATTGTCAAAAAATTTGCAATTATGTAATAATTCTTTCGGACATTAAGCTGCATTTGTGGAGATTTCACCTGATTGTATATTTTTCCGCGCCGGGGCAAAAATATATGAAAACAGATTTTCATATTCCGTGAATTTATGAACGGAAGTGTAAGGAGAAAGGACAATGACGGAAAACAGGGAAATTACACGGGCAAGCCTTAACGCCTGCAAAAAAAGACTCCGCAGTATCAGAAAAGAGCTTAAAGCAGCGGGAAATTACCGCCTTGCGGCGGAAGCTGCGGCTCTTATAAGGGAGAAAACCCCTTTCGAGGTGCATTTTCTCGGCGATGAGCCGCTTATGAGCGCAATTGCCGACAGCGCCGAGGAGCTTACAACCGAGGGTCTTTGCGCTGCAATTGCACCATACGCAGACAGCCTTTCGGGCAGCGATTTTCTCGCTCTCTCCTGGCAGCTTAAATACCGTGCCCTTTGCCGCAGGGAGAAAAACGCAGCAGACCTGTTTTACAGCCTTGGGGATATTGACGAAGAGTATATTAATAGTAGGCTTAATCCTCTCTGTATAAAATATTCCGCCGATGAGGGCTATAATCTCAGCGACAGAGCCACAAAATCCCTGTACATGATAAAGACGATTATGAACGCTTCCGCAACTGGAATTGATGAGGAGCGGCTTTCTTCGGAGTATATGCGTACCGCCCAGCGTTCGGAAACAGGCGTAGGCGAGGTTATTTTCCGTGATTTCCGCCGCATTTTCCCTCACACGGGAACAGCATACTATATCGTGGCGCAGACCGCTCTTGCAGTGGGAATTACCGCCCTTGCGATAGTTATTTCCGGCTGGATAGGCGGGCTTGCTGTATTTACTCCTGCCCTTGGAGTTTCCAAGACGATTATCGACCGGCTTCTGCTTAAAAGCGTAATCGGCACAGGAGTTGCGGCGGTAAAGCAGAGCGAAGCCGAAAAGCATAAAATCGTCTGCGCCCTTTCAGCCCTCATAAGCAGCGAGGAGGGGCTTTATGAGGCTCTGGAGCGGCTTAAGCAGGCGAAAATCAAGAACAATACAGACAACATAAAATGGTGTCTGCTCTGCGATTTTCCGCCCTCTGACAATCCCGAAACCGAAAAGGACAAGGAAATACTGCTTGCTGCCGAAAAATACAGCATTTCCCACACCGACAGCCCAGTTATCATCTTCCGCAGGCGTGAGTTTTCAAAAACTCAGGGCAAGTATCAGGGCAAGGAGCGCAAAAGAGGCGCAGTTGAAGCCCTTATCCGCTTTATAAGCGGCGAAGAGCAGGATTTCAGACGGGTTTTCGGAAATGCTTCGGAGCTGAAGGACGCACCTTTTGTCTGCGCTCTGGACTACGATACAATACCACTGATGGACAGCATAAATTCCCTTGCGGCAGCGGCGCTTCACCCCATAAACAGCGAGTATGGCATATTTGCGCCCAGGATTACAACCTCCCTTTCCTCGTCGCTGCGAACAGGTCTTTCACGGCTTTTCGGCGGGGTTGGCGGCTGCTCGGGAGCAAGCGTTTACGACAGCTTTTCTCCGGAGCTTTATTACGACTGCTTCGGGGAGGGCACTTTTACGGGAAAGGGTCTTATCCGAACAGAAGCCTTTATGGGGGAATGTGCGGGGGCTTTGCCGGAGGAAAAAATCCTTTCCCACGATATTCTTGAAGGCGGGCTTCTTGGCGTTGCCTACTGCGGCGGCTGTGAGTTCAGCGACAGCTTCCCGCCCACCACAAAGGGCTATTTCAAGCGCCAGCACCGCTGGCTTCGAGGGGATTTTCAGAACTTTTTCTTTATCTTTGACAGCCGCTTCTCACCCCTTACCCGCTTTAAGCTTGCAGACAATATCCGCCGTGCCCTTAACCCCTTTTACGCCCTGCTTACTCTTTTTATTAGTGCAGTAAGCGGTACTGTATTCCCTGCAATAATCGCCCTGCTTTCGGTGACTCTGCCCTATTTAATCGGGCTTGTTCCTGCGGCGCTTAAGGGGCTTGGCTTCTCAAACACAAGGGAGTTTTATTCTCCTATAACCTCTCTTTCAAGGCAGCTTTTTTCACAGCTTTTCTGGGAGATTATCTTCCTGCCCAAAAACGCGGTACTAAGCGCAGACGCTTTTCTCCGCACATTTTTCCGTATGCTTCGGGGCAAAAAGCTGCTTGAATGGCAGACTGCTTCCCAGTTCGACAAAACGGGCGCAACAGGCTACGAGGAGCTGATACTGCCAACGGCGATTTCTCTTCTTTTATTTATACTATCCGTATATTTCGGAAATATTTTTACAGGAATTGCGGCTCTTTTAATGGCTTTCCAGATTCCCGCAGCTATGACCTGCGATATAGTAACCCCCGCCTTTACCCCTTATGTAAAGGAGAAGGAGAAAAAGCGGCTTTTGGAGCAGGCGGAAAAGCAGTGGCAGTTTTACGAGGACTACGTTACTAAGGAGGATAACTACCTGCCCCCGGATAACGTCCAGTATTCCCCCGTCTACCGTGTTGCACGGCGCACCTCCCCCACGAATATCGGAATGTATCTGCTTTCCTGCGTCTGCGCTAAGGAATTAGGACTTATAGACAGGGCGAGGGCGGAAAATCTTATTGAAAAGACCCTTGATACTGTTGAAAAAATGGAAAAATACAGGGGAAATTTATACAATTGGTATAAAACCGACACTCTTGAACCCTTAGGCGATTTTGTTTCCTCGGTGGACAGCGGAAATTTCCTTTGCTGCCTTACCGCAGTCAAGCAGGAACTTACTTCTTTCGGAAACCTTGCACTTGCACAAAGAGTAAAAAGCCTTATCGACAGGGCGGATATAAGCGTTTTCTATAATCGCCCACGCAATCTTTTCTCTGTCGGCATTAACGCAAAAACCGGAAAAACCGCGCCTAACTGCTACGATATGCTTATGTCGGAAGCCCGTATGCTAAGCTTTTTTGCAATTGCAACGGGAAAGGCGGATAAATCCCATTGGCGGGCGCTTTCAAGAATTATGAGCAGGAACGGAAAATACGCCGGTCCTGTTGCCTGGACGGGGACTATGTTTGAGTACTTTATGCCGGAGCTTCTGCTGGAGTCCAAAAAGGGCAGCCTTTGCTATGAAGCGCTTAACTTTGCGGTTTACTGCCAGAGGGACAGAGGAAAAAGCAGGCGGCTTCCCTTCGGGATTTCGGAAAGCGGCTATTTTGCCTTTGACCGGGAGCTGAACTACCAGTACAAGGCTCACGGAGTGCAGAAGCTTGCACTTTGCGGGGGAATGGACAAAGAGTACGTTATAAGCCCCTATTCCACCTTTCTTGCCCTTTCCCACAGCTTTTCCGCCTGCATGGCGAATCTTTCAAGACTGGATATACCCCGATTTACCCACGAAAAATACGGCTTTTACGAGGCGGTTGACCTTACGGGAGCAAGAACCGGCGGAGAAGCGGCTGTTGTTAAAAGCCACATGGCGCACCATATCGGCATGAGCCTTGGAGGAATTACAAACGCTCTTTGCGGTGGTAAGCTAAGAGAGCTTTTTATGTCCGACCCGCAGATGCGAAGAGCTGAGGAGCTGCTTGAAGAAAGGGTAATGTCGGGCGAGGTGGTGATTGATATAGAAAAGATAAGGGATAAAACAGCAAAAACAATCTACAGCGAGGAATATACGGATTTTTCCGTTCTTCGTCCTCGTATCGGCGTGGTTGCAAACCGTAAGCTTTCAGTTTTTGCGGCGGATACGGGACTTTACTGCGGACGGTACGGAGAAAAGGCGACTGCTGTTACTTCCCCCGACTTTCTCCGCCGACCTAAGGGAATGTTCTTCGGCTTTTACGAGAAAACCGAGGGCGAAACTACGGAAATTCCCCTTTATGTCACAATGTACGACAAGGGAGCGAATATTAAGAGAAGTACCGTTTTCGGGCAAAACAGCGCCGAATACTATGCGGATTACCGTGGGCTGAATACGGGTATGAAGCTGTCCCTTTTCGGGGAAAATTCGGCGGAAATAAGGGAAATTGCGGTTGAGAATACCTTGCAGACGGAAAGAAAGCTTGGCTTTTACGCCTATATCGAGCCTGCCTTACAGGAGGACAGCGCTTATTCCGCCCATCCCGCCTTTGCTCAGCTTTTTCTTAAAGCGGAGTATGACAAGGAGCTTCGCCTTGCCTTTGTTTACCGCAAGGAGCGCCACTCCGACAGAGAAATATATATGTGCCTCGGCTTTAAGGATAATTCTCCCTTTGACTGCATTTTAAGCCGTGAAAACTTGCTTGAATACGGGAAGCCCCTTGATTTTTCAAAGGCGCTTTCGGCAAATGCAGACGAAAGGACAATTCCAGCACCCTGCGTATTTATGAAGCTTGAATTTTCGGTTGCGGCAGGCGAAAAGTTTGAAAACACCCTCTTTATCTGCTACGGAGAAAGCATAAACGAGGTTATCGGTATTGCAAACGATATAAGAAACGAAGTGCAGGTTGCTGCGGCAATTTCTCCTCTGCCCGAGTCAACCCTTCAGGGTCAGCTTGCCCGCAGAGCCTTGTCTGCAATTCTCTACAAAAACGTATTTTCAAGGGAAATCCTCTCCGCTTCATGCATGCTTGACAGACGGGCGCTGTGGAAATCCGGCATAAGCGGCGATAAGCCCATAGTCCTGTTCAGAAGCGACGGAGACGAAGCGAAAACCGAGGCGGCTGCGCTTATGGCGGAGGGACTTTCGGAGTGCGGCGTTCCTACCGACCTTGTTATTATCTGCCAAAACGAAAAAGAGCGGGATTTTGCAGACAGCCTGCACCAAAGAGAAAAGAACTGCATTTTCCCCTTGCTTTCCAAGGAACTTACCGATAGGGAAACAGAGCTTATTGCAAAATCCGCTTCCTATATTCTCGGAAAAACCGAGGAGCGAAAGCCGCCTGCAAAAATAATGGAATTTATTCCCTGTGAGCAGGACGAAAGCGCCGGCAGAGAGGGCTTCAAGGACGACGGCTACGTTATTTCCGAAAAAGGTCACCCCTTCTGCAGCGTGCTTGCCTCACGGGAGTTCGGCTGCGTTCTGTCCCAGAACAGCCTTGGCTTTTCCTATGCTATGAACAGCCGGGAAAACAAGCTTACACCATGGTATAATGACGTTATGCAGGACAACGACGGGGAAATGCTGCTGATAAAGGGAAATGGCTGCTATTACGACATTATTTCGGGAGCAAGGGCGGTTTTCTCTCCCGACAAGGCGGATTATTACGGAAAGCTGAAAAAGCTTAATATAAAAACGGAAGTCCGCGTCTTTGAAAAGGGCATGGGAAAGCAGCTTACCGTTATAATCGAAAACAACAGCGACAGCGAGAAGACCTGCGCCTTAAGCTACTATACCGAGCCTGTTATGGGTGCGGATTTAGGTGCAGGAGGCTATGGTGCGGCGCTTATGTTCGAAAGGGACGAACACGGTATTTACGTCAAAAACAGCTTTAATCCCGAATTCAAGGGAGAAATGGGAGTGTGGTGCGACAAGGAAATCCTGTCCACCGCTAACAGGGAGCAGTTTTTTGCAGGTGAACAGAACGGCGAGGCAAAGCCCTTTGCCCGCTGCTGCGCAGCAGTAACCGCAAGGGTAAAAATTCCTGCTCATTCCTCTGAAAAGACGGTATTTATACTGGCTTACAGCAGAAGCGATGTCAGAAAAATGATAAAGGCGCTTCAGAATATCGGAACGGAATGGAAAAGGGAGCGTTCGCCGATAATTAAAAGCGGGGACGATACTCTTGACAGGCTGTATAATTACTGGCTGCCCTGGCAGACCTTGGGCTGCCGTATGTGGGCAAGAAGCGGCTTTTATCAGAACGGCGGCGCCTACGGCTTTCGTGACCAGCTACAGGACGGTATGGGGGCTATTGCCTTTATGCCAACCGAAACAAAGCGGCAGATACTTCGCTGCTGCGCTTCTCAGTTTGAGGAAGGGGACGTTCTTCACTGGTGGCACAGGACAAACCGCGGCAGAAAGGGCGTAAGAACGAAATATTCCGACGATATGCTGTGGCTTCCCTTTGTTACAGCCGCCTATTGCAGAGAAACAGGGGACAAGGATATTTTAAGGCTTTCTGTACAATATATTAAGGGCGATGAGTTAGGCTCACTGCACGAAAAATATATGGAGGTGGAAAGCAGCTTTGTTAGAGAGAATGTATACTGCCATTGCAAAAAGGCGCTTGAAAAATGTTACAAAACAGGTGTTCACGACCTTATTAAAATTGGCTGCGGCGATTGGAACGATGGCTTTAATAACGTTGGTATTGACGGAAGAGGAGAGAGCGTGTGGCTCTCAATGTTCTACGTCTGCACGGTAAAGGATTTTGCGCCCATAGCACGGGAAACCGGCGAGGAAAACTATGCCTCCGAGCTTGAAAAAAGGGCGGCAGAGCTTACCGCCGCAATAGAAGAAAATGCCTTTGAAAACGGCTATTATCTAAGGGCATTTTACGACGGCGGCGAGAAAATGGGAGCGGCGGAGAACGAGTGCTGCAAAATCGACCTGCTGCCCCAGGCATTTGCGGAGCTTGCTGCCCTGCCCGACGGGGAAAAGAGAAAAAGCGCCCTTAAAAAGGCGCTTGAATATCTCGTATCCGACAGGGAGCAGCTTATAAGGCTGTTTTCGCCCGCCTTTGATACTGCCCTGACAGAGGAAAATCCCGGCTACGTCAGAAGTTATCCCCCCGGAATACGGGAAAACGGCGGACAGTACACCCACGCCGCAGTATGGCTTGCTCTTGCGGTTCTCAGAAGCGGCGACAGAGACACGGCTATGCGGCTTACGGATTACCTCAACCCCGCCAAAAGAGGGGCTGAGTTCAAGAACGAGCCTTACTATATGACAGCGGATATTTATACAAATCCCGAATGTATCGGCCGCGGCGGCTGGTCGCTGTATACCGGTGCGGCAGGGTGGTATTACCGGCTGCTTGGGGAGCTTTTCGGCAGTAAAGGGTAGAAATCGATTGACGACAGCGCAGCGATGGGGGCTTGCGGCTGCCGCAGGCAGCCGCAAGCCTGTTCCGCAAAACACTTTGGGTTTTGCGGAACGCCGAGCGCCCTGCGAAGCAGGGCGCTCGGCGTTTGCGGCGGCTTTGCCGCCGCCCTCTGGCGCCGCCGCTTAAGCGGCGGCGCTCCTCGTATTCCCACCGCAATTGTAAAAACAGCCCTGAATTGCATACTGCAATTCAGGGCTGTCTCTGTACATATTTTCTATTCAATCTCTGCTTCTGCTTCCTCTGTTTCCGCAGGCTTCTCTCCTGCCCCGAAATATCCCGTAGGCGAGCAGCTTTCCGTATCCGCAGTAACAATAGTACCGTCTGCAACAATAAACAGGGTATCCCCTCTTATAGCGCAGGCTCTTGCCTTTGAGTAAAGGTCGAACAGCATAATATCGCCCTTTTCGGAAAGAACGCCATTTTCATAGCCGAAAAGCACTGTGCGCTCGATTTCAGAAATTCCGTCAAAGTAAGCGGTAGTGACCGCAAGCCGTGTGCCCTCCTCGTTTACTGCTATCCGCAAGGGGTTTTCCTCTGCGTCGCCGGACAGGTATTTTAAATTTTCGCTTCCTGTTTTATCGTCAAGCCCGATAACCGCATAAGCCTTTTCCTCAAGGCTTTCTCCGCAGCCGTAAACCGACAATCTCAGCCCCGTTCTGCTTCCGCTTCCGTCCGCCTCGGCTCTCAGTCCTGCCAGCATATCGCCGCAGGCTCTCAGCTTATCGGTATAAACGCTGTCGGGGCTGATACTCTCCTTCATCTTCGCTCCGGCGGCAACATCAAAGCCGTAAAGCTTTGCTTCCTGCCCCGAAGAAACAATAACGTAAATATTTCCGTCGCTTACCGCAAGTCCCGCAGGAAGGCTGCCCTCTCCGCAGTCAGCGGTGCAGGTTGAGGAGGTATTTTCGTTGGCTATAAGAATACTGCCCTTTGAGTAGTCGAAGCCTGTAAATACGCCGTTTTTAAGGCAGTCAGCCGAAAACGCCTCGCCGCTGTATGCCTTTTCGGTTTCCTGCTCAGCTCTCAGCCCTGTAAGGGAGAATCTTTCCGCAAAGGTTCTGTTATTGTCGGGGATAATCAGGGTATAGCCGTTTTCTGCGAAGCTTACAAAGCTGTTGTATCCGCCGAGAACAGCGGAAATTTCCGCGCTGTTTCCGCTTACTGCGCCAACTGCCGTAAAGCAGTTGTACTCCGCATTATCGGGAACTGCAACAGCGGAAAAGTCCGCTGTTTCTTCCTTTCCGTTAAGTTCGTATTTCGGCATAAAGCTTTCCGGGCTGTTCTTGTCTGCGTTTTCGGGGAAAGCATAGCTTGTGGCGATAAGAAGCCTGTCCTCTTCTGCATTTAAGCCGATAAGACTGCCGCTCTGGCGGTAGGAAAAGGCAGAAGTACCGTCGGCGTTATATCCTTCGGCATAAACACTGTCCGCCTCGTTGTAGAAAAGGCAGACGGTTTCCCCGCAAAGGGTAAAGCCGGCAAAATCCGCCAAAGCGTTTACAGGAATCTTTGCCCCGAATTTCGGATTTTCCCTGTCAAGCTCCACTATCTCAATGCTTGTTCCGCCGAATATGTAAAGCTTGTCTTCTGTTTCGATAACGTCAAGGCTCAGCATGGGAGAATAAACGTCCTTTCCTGCACAGTAGCGGTCGATTTCCGCCAAGGGCGCTTTATACGCCAGCTTTTCCCCAATATCGTAAATATCCCCGTAGGAGGTTATCTCCCTTTTCTGTTCCGGCTTTATTGTTTCGATAACCGCAGGCTTATCCTTGTCCGACGAGGGCAGGAAGGAGCCTGTCTGCATATAGCGTATTCCGAAGCTTCCTGCGATAAGCAGGACTGCACAAACAGCGCAGAACACAAGCTTTCCGCGGTTTACGCCGGGATAGTATTCGTCATCGTCAATGAAAAAGTCGTTGTTCTTGTATTTTTCCCGTACTTCGGTTTCTCCTGAGGCTTCCTTTCCGTCTTCCTCTTTTTCGGGCAGCTCATCCGCTTTGGCGGAAAGCTCCTCCGCTTTCGCCGTTTTTTCGGCCTTGTCCTTTTTTGCAGTCTTTTCTGCCTTTGAAGGCTTTTCTTCTTTCTTGTCCTCGCCGTCTTTTTCTTCTGTTTCAGCCTTTTCAGCA
>JBJERK010000047.1:0-5149 GCA_051882255.1 Ruminiclostridium sp. | reverse complement strand
GGCCGGTTGCAGTAAAGAAACGGCTGAAGTTAACGGGGTTAGGAGGAGTAGGACCGCCGTTGCTTACCTTAACGCCCATTACATTATAAAGGGTATCTCTTACGGTAACGGTGTTGCTTCTGTAGTAAGCGGTGGTTTCAATGGTGTAGTAGAACTTGACGTCCGTTGTTCCGGAGGGGAGCGTGGATAAATCCCTGTCGGTTCCGATATAGTTGATTGTTACGCTTACGCCGTCAATTACACCGTCCTGAGTAGGATGTTCTGTAACATAATCCAGAATATCGTTGGGGTCGGTAAGAGTTTCGGGGAAGGAGGTCGCAACTATAGGGGAAACGGCAGCGCCGCTCATTGCGGAGTCCTTCGCCAGCTTAATCATAGCCGAGCGAAGGTCGCTATAATTATTGGCAACGCCCTTTGTTGAGTCTCCGTCAACATAAGGAGTTGAGGTATCGTTGGTTACTGCGTCCATAACCATATCCGATACGGATACCGCAGACAGATAAAGCTGTGAATAGTCATAATTGCTTACTACTGTCCGATATGAGCTGCGTGCTGTGTAATATGCGGTAGTTGCCATAGCTATAAGAAGCGACATTATTGCAACTACGAAAAACAATACAGCACCGTGTTTTCTTTTTAGTCTGTAAAATAGTTTAAGCATAATATATCTCCTTTTTACATGGGGAGGCATTACTGGTTAACAACAACCTGAGTGCCTGCCGCGTCGATTGTCTCAAGCTCATCCATAGGCTCAACGCACAGGAATACAAGCTCAACCGATAATTCCTTGATGGGAGTATCGTTCTCGCACCTTGTTTCACCGCCGTTAGCTTCTTTTCCGGTAAGCTCCTGACCTGCTTCGTCAACGTATTTCTTATCGCTGTCCTTATCTTCATCAATAGTTACAGTCATAGGAATTTCAGCGCCGTTTAAGAAGGTTGCACGATCCAGATCGTTTACAAAATCCAGGAATTTAAGGTAATCCTTGTAGAGACCATCTACTTCAAAGGATACTGCAACAGCACCGACAGTCTGGGTTGTTGCCGTTTCAACAGCAGCCTTGCAGAGAGTCTTCTTGTATACCTTTGTCATGTAGTCGGTATATTTTTCCTTATCAATCACGTTTCCTGCGTCGTCCATAATCTGGATGTCGCTTACGCTGCTGTAGGATACGGTGTATTTCTTACCGCCGTCCATGAACTCGCCTTCAACAAGAGCGTTTTCGTCAATTCCTCTTGCAGACTGGGAGAAGTTCTTAAGGTCGTATTCAACAACAACCTCCTGGAAATAATCCAGTTCAAGAACATTAGTGGATAATGCGTTTACATTGATTGCGTGGGTAGTAAGGTTACATTCCTTGAGGTATGCCTGTGCAATTTCGGTAGCCTCGTAGGTAGTAAGGTCGGGATAGAAGCAGCCTTCAAGCTCAATAGCTTCCTTCTTGGCTGTATTTATCTCATCGTCGATTGTCTTTTCTCTGGCAAGCTTCTCGTTAAGCTGTGACTGTTCAGTCTTAAGAGTATTAAGCCTTTTGTTCGCCTGTTCGATTTTCTGATAGCTGGGGACAATGAAGAAGAAAATTCCCGCAGCAAGTATTGCGCCGATAACAAGTACGGCGATAATGATTTTTTCAACCTTAGTTAAGTTCACAGCCGTTACCTCCTCTGATTCTCATTGAAAGGGCGAAGGAATATCTGTATTCGCCGGCCTTTTCTGCGACGATTGCCTTATCGTTATCCTCTTCGATTTCCTCTCCGCTGTATCCGCTGTACTGGATTGCTTCAAAGTAGTCCTGTTCAATAAGGGATCTTACATATTGTGTAGGAACAGCGTCCGAATAGCAGCGAACAACAACGCCTACGTCATAACCGGAAATATTGATGCTTTCAATAAGGAAGGGCGGATTCTCTTCTATCTTTAAATTATCGAGAGCCTCAAGAAGCTTAGCTCTTACTTCTGTAATAGCCTTAGGCTGGTATTCATAGAGAGTATCTGCTGTTGCAAGATTTACACGGTAAAGGTTGATATTGTCGTATACTGTAACCTTATTTGCAAGCGCCTCAAGTCTTGCGTCCATCTCAGGGCTGTGAATTTCTGCGTCGATTGCGTCAGCTTCCTTGACTACGCCGCCTGCAATAGCTTCGCATACAAGGGTACCGCCTGCGGAAACCGCAACAGCTGCAAGAGCGCAGCCTGCAAGAGCAAGAAGGAACTTGCTGGAGCCCTTCTTCTCCTTAACCGCGGAGGAATCCAGCAGGTTAACGTGGTCGTAATCCTTTCTTACCTTGAAGAAGGCGCCGATTGCGTTTGCATATTCCGAGAAGTCGAAATCGCAGAAGGTTACGATATTGTTGGGTATGCTTAATATGTGTGCAGGAACGTTAAAGGACTGAATTGCGTTGGACAGGGAGATGAAATCTCTTACCTGACCGTAGAACATAATCTCCTTGAGGGGCTTTGCTCCGGGACGCTGGGAGGTGAACTGGATTGTGCGGAAAAGGTTGTCGTAAACCGCCTGATTTACATAATCCTCCTCGTTGTTGTAATCGTATGGGTCGATTCGTACATAGCGGGAAAGGGTAACCTGGCTGTCCTCGTAGAGATTGATGTTAAGGAAGTCGTTGTCAATCTGAACCAGCATAAGAGGCATTGCTGACTCAAGCTTGGGGGTGTTCAGGATAAGACGTGTGATACAGTTGTTGGAAACGTTAATCTGCTTTAAGTTGATACCGAGCTGGGTGAACAGTCTTATGTAGCCGTCAACCATACGCTGGGGGCAGGCTGTTGCGATTATCTTTAAGGTAGGAACGTCGTTTTCGTCCTTATCCTCGCCGATAATAGAATATGAAATATTGTATTCCTTTGTGATACCCATTGTGTTGAGTATCATAGCTTCGATAGCCGCAGAATTTGAAATCTTCTTGGGCTTCGGAACCATAAGCTCCTTATAAAGGATAGAACCGGAGTTGATACATACGATAGCGTCCTTTTCCTTTATGTTCCTTGTTGCGATGATGTCTGTGATTTCGCCGGCTACCATCGGAATATCGGTAATATATCCGTTGCTTATGCAGCCTACTGTAAGATCTCTGGTTTCAACCTCGAGAACGCGGATTTTTGCACCGTTAAGGGCACCGCGGACAAGCTTAACCTGCTTGTCGGTTATATCAATTGATAACATATAGCACCTCTTTAATATTATTTTTTATTTTGGTGATTTTAGCCGACGTTTGCCATACCGCCGTAGAGAATCGGGAAGATACCTGCAAGGATAGTACCGATCATGATACCCATAAAGATAATCATTACAGGCTCAAGCATACCTACCAGCTTGCCGATAGCCGTATCAGCCTCGTCCTCGTAATAATCGGCGGACTTTGAAAGAATGTCGTCCAGCGCGCCGGATTCCTCGCCGACCATGATGATTGAGGTAAAGATACCGGGGAAGATACCTGTCTTTGCAACTGCTGATGAAAGCGCTTCACCGTGCTTTACGTCCTCGACAACGTTTGACTTGAATACCTTTGAAATATATCCGTTGTTAAGGGTGTCAACCGACTTTTCGATACAGTCAACCATCTGAAGACCGGAAGCGAAAAGGTTCGCCATGGTTCTTGCAAAACGGGCGGTGTAGATTGTACAAAGGAGAGGACCAACCTTAGGAAGCTTGGTTTTCAGCTCGTCCCATTTGAACTTTACCGACGGAATCTTGATAATAATGGTTATCGAGAAGATAAGTACGCCAAGAATTAAAAGGAGAAGCCACCAGTAAGCAATAATAAAGTCGCTTATTGCGAACATTGCTGCCGAAAGCGGCGGAATATCATCTCCCGCAAGCTGACGGAACATAGGCAGAATAAGGGTAAACATTCCGACAAACATCGCAAGCAGGAGAACCAGCAGAACCATAGGGTATGTGGTAGCGCTCTTGATTTTGTTGTTTGTCTTGTTCTGGCTTAAGTAGTAGTCGGCAACTCTCGTCATAATAACGTCAAGGTTACCGGAAGCCTCGCCGGCTGCAACCATGCTGACGAAGAGGTTGGGGAAAACGCCGGGACGGCACTGGATAGCCTCGGAGAAGGATTTACCCTTCTGAACGTCCTCGTAGATTTCCAGAAGAACCGCTTTTGCCTTCTTGTTTTCCTCCTGGGTATAAAGGATATGCAGACTCTTTACAAGACTGATACCTGCGGTAAGCATTGACGCAAGCTGTCTGCATATAAACGCAAGGTCCGCAGTCTTGAACTTGTACTTTGCGTCCTGCTGCTTGTCAACGATTTCGGTATACTGGGTACAGAAAAGGTTTTTCTCCCTGAGCTTATCTGTAAGGTCCAGATAATCCTCGGCGTATTCCTTACCCTTTACCTTAGCGCCGTTGACGTCGGTGGCAACGTATGAAAAATATGCCATGTACACCCTCCATTCGGTATTTATTGATACGCATAAGTATGTATATTACGATTATATCATAAAAAGCATAACATAACAATAGTGCAGGTTTACAAATTTTACAATTATTATTTGTGAAAAAAGCAATGTTTGCCATCTTTTTGGTTACAGAATGGATACCGACGCTGCTTTTTTCTTTTGGCAGGGCTTCCTGTCCGCAATTCTGCAAAAGTAAGTCGTTAAGTAAATTTACTTAAATTTAGCTAACATGTTGTTCAAAATTACCTAATAGCAGTTGTGAAATTCGTCAATAAGTATATTGACACACGGGGTCAGATACTATATAATGAAATTATGATAAACACGAAACACGGCAGCAAGTGCCGAATAAAAAAGAAAGAGGTTATAAAAATGAACGTAAAGATTTTTAACCAGCCCTCTCTCCCCAATATGCCCTGGCAGGACAGACCCGCAGGCTGCAAGGACGTTATCTGGCGCTACGACGCTAACCCCGTTATCCCCAGAGATTTACTCCCCACCAGCAACTCTATCTTCAACAGCGCAGTAGTTCCCTTTGAAACAGGCGACTACAAGTTCGCAGGCGTTTTCAGAGTTGACGACAAGGAAAGAAATATGGCTATCCATGCAGGCTTCTCCAAGGACGGTATTCACTGGGACATCAACGAGAAGAAGGTTGAATGGATAAACGACGACCCGGAAACTGCTGAAGCTAACCCCTGGCAGTACGGCTACGACCCCC
>JBJERK010000046.1:0-5150 GCA_051882255.1 Ruminiclostridium sp. | reverse complement strand
TTCGGAGAGCGAGTGCGTGGCAGAGCTTATGAGAATGTATAGGGAGATGACGGAGAAATGAAAAGGGGGATAATTATGTCTCTTGCTAATACAACAATAGCGGATGGTATTTCTGATTCTCTATGATGACTGTAACGTGCAGAAGGTAAAAGCGAAAAGGATAAATAACAAAATGCGGCTGAAAGAATGTTCTTTCTTTCAGCCGTGTTTTGCCTGTGTTCTTATGTTTATCCGGCATTTTTGCGTAATTCCCCACCGGGGAATGAGTTTCAGAATTTGAGTGTATGTATAAATTAAGCCAAATAATATGCCAAATCAGCAAAAGGTGAACGTGAAATCCAAAAAAGGTGAATGAAAAATCCAGAAAATGCGTAAGGGTGAACGTGAAAACCAAAAAAAGGTGAATGGAAAATCCAAAATATGCGTAAAGATGAGCGCAGAACGGATAAGATTATGGAGCTATTATAAGGTTAATGCCGGGAAATAAATGACATTCCCGACATTTTCTATTGATTTAGACACATATATAACGCTCTGAAGTATGCGGTGTAATTCTGCCCCTTAGATAAGGATATATTCTTATGCAAAAATATCCTTGAAAACCCGATAATTGCCGTTATCCTGACTTCCGCAATATACAGCAAATACCACTTCATCAAAGTATTTATCCATTTCTTTCAGAGCGTCTTTGTATGCATTTGCTACAGCTTCGGGGTCGTTTCTGAAAGCTCCACAGCCAAATGCGCCCAGAACAAGCTTATCAATGCGGTTTGCTGCGGCAATATGCAGTATGTGCTTTGCTCGGCTTAAATGTATTGAGTAAAGCTCTTCGGCTGTTATTTCGGCAGCTGCTCCCATTTCCCGATTATAGGCGTTAGAGGGCTTTTCACGGAGATTCGGGGCGGCGCAGGTAATTACGTCCACATATACCCATTTATCCTCCGGCTGTCTTCTGGGGTTGTCCGTATCCGTTTTGCATATTACAATATCGGGAGAATAAATGCAGGCGTCTGTATGCAGCACATTACCTGCGGCACGATTTACGTCGTAGAACTGCTCCCACATAGGTCTTGAATCAAGGCAGGGATAAAGTGTAGAACAGCGGCAGAGCGCTTCCTCCTGTGCTGATGAACCATTCTTGACTCCGCCTCCGGGATTGCTTGCAGAAGCGAAATTGAGAACTGCAATTCTGCTGTCGGGGGATTCGGAGCGAAGCCTTACTGCACATTCAAAGGTTCGCTCGTTTGTTACAGAGATTTTGCAAGCCTTTTCTTCGGCATTTCCAATTTCCGGGTATTCGTCGGGCTGATAGCATACCGTATTTTTGCGGCTCTTTTTCATAGCTGTTTTAAGCTCGCAATTATTATCATAAAATGCCCGTGTATCCTCAAAAACCTTTATGTTGTTCATTCTTCTGTCTGTATAGCTCATATAATTCTCCTGCTTCCGGTGTTCAAATTCGGGGTATAATTCTTTTTGCTTATACCGCACTGCTCGGCAGCTTCTTCTTCGTTAAGCAGTTTCCCGAAATTAAACTTATATAGCTTCCTTATCGCTTCGGTTATTGATACCTCGCAGTCACGGCATACCCGGTATAATTCTCCGGGCTGTATTTTTATGCTTTTGCCCCAGGAAAAGGTTACCTCTAACGGTCTGTTTCCAACGTTTCTTATATATCCGAGTATTTTGTCGGTGGACGCCTTGTGGCTGAAAATGTCTTTATAAAAGGTTACAGCGTTATTTCCGGGAAACCAGCGTACGCCGGATACCCCCAATATTACGGAATCCTGCTCTAAAGAGGGGTGTTCTATCGTATATTCTTCTATTATCTCGTTTTCCTCGTTCCGATACAGCCCTCTTACAAAATTGTTATTGTATATGGTTGGTGACATTTCCAGATACAGCATTCCGTTTTCAAGTATATCTGCGTCATGCTCGGCTTTCAAGCGGCTTTCTTCGAGCCATCCACGAAAAGTGAGCATGAAATCTCCTGCCTCATTCCCGAAATATACGTTCGCAAATCGTTCTAAATAATTTACATCGTATTTCCTGGAAACGCAATCCCTTGGCAGAAAATACTTGTTTTTATATGTCATTATTTCAAGACCATAATCGGTTATTTCTGCACTAAGGATAATTGACGTCCTGATGATAATGCCGTCTGTGCTTAATGTGGGGTGTTCAAAAACATTTCCCGAAACAACTAAATATCCATCTCTTTCTTTTATAAACCAGTTTTTAATTATCGGCATAAGATTTCTCCCGGATTTTTTCTTACCATGCAGTCAGTCATCTGAACTTTTTATGCTTTTCGCTTGCTGCAATTACAGTATAGCACAACCCTGCGCTACACTATTATATATAATATAGAGCAGCAAGTCAAGCCGTTATTCTTGATATATTTTAATTTACAAACCGGTGTTCCCCAGTGGGGAACAGCAAGGTTTTGCAATAAATTTATGCCGTTCCCCAGTGGGGAATTGAAGTATTATTATAGCTTTATTCTGTGAAAAGCGTATGTATTGCTGATATTATCATAGTCGCATACCTGTATTGCATATACAAATTCTGCAAGTTCATCTACTGTTGTGAAGCGCACCGTATAGGTTTCCGTTATTATGTCAAGGTCAATTTCCACGTTTCTTACATTATACTCTTTATTGCCGTATTTATCTACAGTATATGATATGTTCCAGAGAAAACCAAAGCAATAATCGACTATATCCCTGAATTCACGCTGAGATAAATCGTGACAGTCAGCATCGGTCAGGAATATATAAACAAATTCATCGCTGCGGCTCATAGACGTATTTTTTCTGCTACATGATTGTGCATTGATTAGCGTTTTGTGTTCCATGCTGAAGGTAATAATAATTCTTATCCGATATTCAGAATTATATCAGATTAAGTGCAACAAAATCGCTCAGTTTTTCCATTAACCCATACAAATGATTCCGGCATTTATCACAAAATTTTACATGATATGAAAATTTTGCAGAAAATCTGCACTGACGCATGGATGCTGGCAGTTTATGTCAACGAAACGAATAATATCCTGTATCAGTAAAACAGACGTTTGTAAGGCGGTCACTGTAAAAAGTGACCGCCTTTTTATGTTTCCCACCCCTATGCAGCCGACGCCCGGTAGTAAAAATAATAAATTACAATACGCATGTAAATTTGCCGGACAATGCGATTAAAACGAGGAGTCGAACCCCGTAGGTCTGCCCCGACCTCACCAAGAAAGCAGCATTTCCGCTGAAAAAGGTGCGTCCGCTCTGCATATACCCACCCGCAAATCATATAAGCTCGGTCGTCCAGTTAAGCTCCTGAATTTTCTCGTCGGTTATGCGAAGCTGCTTTGAAAGCTCGTCGAGCTTTGTCTGCATTTCCGATACGGAAACCGTGCTGATTATTTTTATTTCCGTCCTGGTCATACGGCTTACCTTGTTACTTGCGTTATTAAGGAAATTCCTTGTAAGCTCAATCTTTTTCTTAAGGCAGTCTCTTTTTGCAAGTATTTCGGTAATTGTTTTTCCGTCGGAAACAGTTCTGCTGTTTGTAAGGTTGATTCTTGCCATAAGCTCTTCGAGCCTTTTAAGCAGTCTGTCAAGCTCTTCCATAAGTACAACCGGATCTTCGGCAGGCTTATCGCCGTCCTGAACCTTTGCGTTGTTATTAAGTCTTACAGATAACTCGCTTATTCTGTTCTGAATGTCTGTTCTTTCTGATAATGCTGATGCAAGCTTCATAATAATTCCTCCTTTATCCTTTCACCACGCCTACCGTAAACAGCTTCTTTATCGGAACGGTAAGCTCCTTCTGATTTTCCATTACTGCGTCAATATCCTTGTATGCGAAACGACATTCTTCCGGTACATCCTTTTTACTGTTCTTTCCGAGAACAACGTTTCGCTCTTTCAGGTCGCGCATAACCGATTCAACCGTGAATTTTTCCATAGCCCCTGTCCGGGAATAGCTTCTGCCTGCGCCATGAGAAGAGGTAAGAAAGCTTTCGGGGTTGCCGAGACCCTTTACAATATAGCTGTTTGAGCCCATAGAGCCGGGGATTATTGCAACCTCTCCCTCTGCCGCATGAACAGCGCCCTTGCGGTGTACCCATACATTTTCGCCATAGTGATTTTCAAGAGCCGCATAGTTATGGTGGCAGTTTACCTCGTCGGAATAGTTTGGTATAAGCCCTGTGTACTTTTCCGTAAGCTCCGAGAAAATTCCCTTGACCTTTTTGAGCATAACTGCTCTGTTCTCGTACGCAAAATCCATGGCAAGGTGCATCCAGTTAAGATAACGCTGCCCCTCGTCTGTATCAACAGGAAGAAATGGCAGGTTATATGAGGACGGTACAGAGGAAAAATATTTCTCGTTTATGCTGTGTGCAAGCTTATTGAAATGCTGACCTATCATATTGCCGAACATACGGCTTCCCGAATGGAGCATAATGCAGGCAAGACCGGTTTCGTCCTCCTGTATCTCGATAAAATGATTGCCGCCGCCAAGAGAGCCTACCGAAAAATAGCTTTCTTCTATATACCGTATAAGCTCCTCGTCGGCAGAATATTTATCAATTTCCGCCTGTGCCCTGTCAAGCACCGCCGAAGGCTGGGGCTTGCTGTAATGATTAAAGCCTACGGGAATGTTCCTTAAAATGCTTCCTATCATCATCTTTATAAGCTCTCCGCTTCCTGTCATTGTTTCACGAAGAAGCCGCACGGGAATATCCGTCTGAACGAATGCCATACCACAGCCAATATCAACGCCTACTGCATTTGGTATTACTGTATTTCTGCAGGCTATAACGCCGCCTATGGGCATTCCCTTTCCCGTATGGGTATCGGGCATAAGCGCTATATGGTCAACCGCAAAGGGAAGATTTGCAAGGTTGATTGCCTGCCCGAGACAGCTTTCTTCAATATCATCAATGGAAGCGGTCCAAATCTTTACGGGTATAAGCATTTTATCTTTGTCGAAGTATTCAAACATATCTTTCAATCCTTTCGTCTTTGTTGTTTTCATTATATCCAATGTTTTCCGCTTTTTCATATAAAAAAAGGTGCGAGGTTGTTTAAGGCGTTGATTTCGTAAAAGTATTGGTGTATAATAATGGAAAAACGGGAGGTGAAGGTATGGCT
>JBJERK010000045.1:0-5181 GCA_051882255.1 Ruminiclostridium sp. | reverse complement strand
ATGTTGTATATAACGCTTTTTGCGCTGATACCTTATTTAAAATTGCCGAGATTGCCCATATTCTTGAGCATATTCATAGGAATACGGCGTTTTCCGCCCTTTCCCGGCTTTCCGCCCATCTGCTTCATCATCTTCTGCATCATATCGAACTGCTTAAGCAGATTGTTTACGTCCTCAACCCTTGTTCCCGAGCCTGCCGCAATTCTGCGCTTTCTCTTTGCGTCAATAAGTGAGGGGCGTTCTCTTTCCTTTTTTGTCATTGACAGGATTATCGCCTTTGTTCTGGGCATTTTCTTCTCGTCAATGTCCTCCTCCTTGACCTTTCCGCTGAGCCCGGGAATCATATTGAGAATTGAAGAAATACTTCCCATTTTCTCAATCTGCTCAAACTGGCTTAAAAGGTCGTTCATATCGAACTTATTGGCTTCCATTTTCTTGGCAAGCTTTTCGGCTTCCTTTTCGTCAAAGGTTTCCTTAGCCTTTTCAATAAGGGAAAGCACATCGCCCATGCCCAGAATACGGTTTGCCATTCTGTCCGGGTGGAACTGCTCAAGGTCGTCAATCTTTTCGCCGATACCTGCAAACTTTATAGGCTTGCCTGTAACCGCAAGTACCGAAAGTGCCGCACCGCCTCTTGTGTCGCCGTCCAGCTTCGTAAGAATAACGCCCGTAATTTCAAGGGCTTCGTTAAAGCTTTTTGCAACATTGACAGCGTCCTGACCTGTCATTGAGTCAACTACAAGGAGAATTTCATTAGGCTTTGTTTCTGCTTCGATTTCCTTAAGCTCGCCCATAAGCTCCTCGTCTATATGCAGACGTCCCGCAGTATCAAGGATTACAACGTCATAGCCGCCGTCCTTAGCGAACTTGATGCTTTCCTTTGCAATCTTAACCGGGTTTTCCTGCCCCATTTCAAAGACCCTGACTCCTGCCTTTTCGCCCACAACCTTCAGCTGGTCGATAGCGGCGGGTCGGTATATGTCGCAGGCAACCAGCAATGGCCGCCTGTTCTGACCCTTAAGATATTTTGCAAGCTTTGCAGAATGAGTGGTTTTACCTGCACCCTGAAGACCGCACATCATAATAACGCAGGGTGGCTTAGACGGGAAATCAATTCTTGCGTTCGTACCGCCCATCAGCTTGCAAAGCTCGTCGTGAACTATATCAATGACCTGCTGTGCGGGAGTAAGGCTTTCCATAACCTCGGAGCCTACTGCCCTTTCGGTTACCTTAGCAATAAAATCCTTTACAACCTTATAGCTTACATCCGCTTCAAGAAGCGCCATTTTAACTTCTCGCATAGCTTCGTTAACTGTCTTTTCGTTCAGCTTACCGTAGCCGCGCAGATTCTTAAAAACCTTTCCGAGCTTTTCGGACAGACCTTCAAAAGCCATAAATGCGCTCCTTTCTAAAGCAAAGCCTTGATTTCTTCGATTATTCCCGTTATTTCGGGAGTATCTGCCTTTTCCTCCGAAACAGCCCTTTCGAGCCGCTCAACCGAAGCCTTAAGCGCTCTGAATTTTCCTACAAGCCCCATCTGCTCCTCAAGCTCAGCAAGCCTTGTCTCGCTTGTTTTGATGCAGTTCATAACACCCTGACGGGTTATTCCTGTTTCCTCGGAGATTTCGCCGAGGGATAAATCGTCATTGTAGTAGTATTCAAGAGTTTCCCGCTGTTTTTCGGTCAGTAAAGAACCGTAAACGTCAAAAAGAATTGTATTTTCAAGGTCTTTTGCCATTTACTGCTCCTTTCGGCAGAACTGCTGTAAACCTTTTAAAGTTTACAGCAGTTATCATTATAACATATTATTTCGTTTTGTCAAGTGTTTTTTGCAAAAAAGTAAAAAAATTCCTTACTTTCCCAGATATTCAAGGATTTCAGCAGCGTTAGTATCCGGCTTTACCTTAGGCATAACCTTTTCGATAACGCCCTTTTCGTCTATGATATATGTGCTGCGGACAACTCCCATACTTACCTTTCCGTAAAGCTTTTTCTCCTGCCATACGTCATAAGCCTTGATAGCGGTAAGCTCGGTATCTGCCAGAAGAATAAAGGGAAGATTGTATTTCTCCGCAAACTTCCTGTGAGATTCGGCGCTGTCCTTGCTTATTCCGATAACAACGGTGTTCTTGTCCTTAAAGCCCTCGTACGCCGCTGCAAAGGCGCAAGCCTGCCTTGTACAGCCGGGCGTGTTGTCCTTCGGATAGAAGTAGAGAACCACCTTTTTGCCAAGAAAATCCGAGAGAGAAACCTTGTTGCCCTCCTTGTCAGCAAGTGTAAAATCCGGGGCTTTTGTTCCTGTTTCAAGCATATTATAATCTCCTTTTGCAATTATTTTATGTTTTATATACCGTAAGGTCAAAGCTTCCTGTAAAATCGGTCAGTTCTGCTCTTACCGTGTATACATCATCCTTTTCCGGGATAAAGTAGTCAACAAGCTCCTTACCGTTATCAACGGTAAAAACCCTTTCGCCATCGGAATTGTAGAAATCAATATCAAGCTCTCCGCTCTTTACATCGGAATTAAGCTGGATTTTCAGCTTAATTCCTGCATAAGTGTAAAAGCTTATTTCCGAGCCGCTTGTTTCAGGCTCGGAATATGAGCCGTTGATATTTCCCATCCAGTTCATAAAATTCATTATCACAGGTGCAGCAAAAACAAGTCCTGCCATAAGCAATAAAACAAAAATTACAATAATCAGCTTTCTCAAAATTGTCTTCCTTTCATTATGCGACTATCCGCAATTGGGTGCATAGTGCATTATAATACTCAAATAGCTTCTTTGCTGCGGCATCCTTCGGTTCACGAAGCCAGTCGCCTGTTGAGTAAATAGGTATAAGCTCTGCTTCACCATTTTCTCCGCTTCTTATTCCGTAAAGCGTACTCTGTCCCATATCGCAGCCCTTTGAGGTTTCATTGTAACCCGCTTCAGGGTCAACCTTTAACAGCAGAGCATACATATACTTAATGCTGTCATCATCAAACAATGGCACGCCCTCCTGCTCCGATTTGATTTTCTCAAATTCCGCAAGCATATCTGAACCTTTTTTATCCGACAAATCGAATAAATATCGGTTTCCGTCCTTGTCAATAAAGCTGCCGCTGCACTGATAGTCAAACGCCCAGTTACTATAAACACTGGCAAAAACAATGTCACAGTCAACCTCGGTGTTCTGCCAGTCAATGCTGCCATCCTTTGTGGGGGAATTGCTACATCCGCCGAAAATGAGAATAATGCACGCAAAAAGAGCAAAGATTTTAAATTTCACAATTTTGTCCTCCTGAAATGTCTTTACATATAATAACGCAAAAAATTCCAAAAAGGTGACATTCCGGGAAAAATTATTTCAAAACCGCCACGGTAACGCCCGTCTCGCCCTCGCCGTACTCGCCAAGTCGGTAGCTTTTTACGTTCTTGTTATTCTTGAGGAACTGATGAACTGCGGCACGAAGAGCGCCCGTACCCTTTCCGTGGATTATCGTTACGGTTTCTATTCCGCTTAAAAGGCAGTTGTCAATAAACCTGTCAACCTCCATAACTCCCTCGTCGGTCATCATTCCCCTTATATCAAGCTCCATACTGCTTTTACGGGTCATATTTGACTGGAGGGTTTTCTTTACCCCGCCCTTTTTCTTCTGAGGTGCAGGATTTTCTGTTATCAGCTCCAGATTTTCTACCGCCGTTCTCGTCTTTATCATTCCCACCTGCACGGTACAATTCCCGCCTGCGTCGGGCAGGGATATTACAACGCCCTTGCTTCCTATGTCCATAAGCCGCACATTATCGCCGATTTTAAGCTCACGGGGAAGCTTGTACTTTGTTTTCTTCCGCTCAATAACCGGATTTGCCCTGTCGGACATATTATCCAGCGCAGAATTGGTTTTTGAACGAGCGGAGCGCACCTTATCCGAGAAATCCGCCTTGTCCTTTTCCTTTTTCAGCGCGTCAAGCTCGCCCATAAGCTTTTCTGCACCGAAACGGGTCTGCTCAACAATACTCATAGCCTGAGTTCTTGCCTTGCCAAGCTCAAATTCCTTCTGCTTTTCAAGCTCTTCCCGTTCATTTTCAAGCTCCTCGGTTATAAGCCGGGCGTTTCTCTCCTCTTCCTGTGCCTTAGCCCGCAGCTCGTCCAGCTCCTGTCTTGTCCTTTCAAGGCTTTCAATAACGTTTTCAAAGCGCTTGGTTTCCTCGCCCACAAGCTTCTTTGCCTCGGAAATAATATAGTCGTCCATGCCCAGCCTCTTTGCGATTGCAAAGGCATTGGACTTTCCGGGAATACCGATAATAAGCTTATAGGTAGGCTTCAGAGTATTTACGTCAAACTCGCAGCTTGCGTTCTCAACGCCCTCCTGCTCAATAGCGTAAAGCTTGACCTCCTGATAGTGGGTAGTCGCCATAACACGGCTTTCCATATCACGGAAATAGCTTAAGACGGAAACAGCAAGGGCTGCGCCCTCGATAGGGTCGGTACCGCTTCCAAGCTCGTCAAGAAGTATAAGTGAGCGGCGGCTCGCCCGCTTCATTATCCGTACGATATTGGTCATGTGGGAGGAAAAAGTTGATAGGCTTTGCTCTATACTCTGCTCGTCGCCTATATCAACAAGAATATCCGAAAAAAAGCCGATAACGCTGCCGTCAGCCGCAGGAATCATCATTCCGCACATTGCCATAAGGGTAAGAAGTCCAGCGGTTTTCAACGAAACAGTCTTACCGCCGGTGTTCGGTCCTGTTATTATGAGGCTTGTATATGTTTCGCCTAAAATTATTGTGGTGGGAACTACGGTTTCCTTCGGAATAAGCGGGTGTCTTGCCTTATTTAGGTGCAGTACGGGCTCCTCGCTGATTTGCGGTACTGTCGCCCGCATTTTTGCTGCAAGATTCGCCTTTGCAAAGTATTCCTCCAATTTCAGCATACATTTGAAGCCTGTTATCAGCTTCTCCGAAAAGAAGCCGACCTGCTCGGACATATCACGGATAATACGCTGGATTTCGTCCTGCTCCTCGCATTTCAGAATACGGATTTCGTTGTTGGCTTCAACCACGCTCATAGGCTCGATAAAAAGGGTTGAGCCGCTGGAAGAAGTATCGTGCACAAGACCGCTAATCTGGCTCCTGTACTCGGTTTTTACGGGTACTACATATCTGCCGTCACGCTGGGTAACAAGGGCTTCCTGCAAAT
>JBJERK010000044.1:0-5219 GCA_051882255.1 Ruminiclostridium sp. | reverse complement strand
TACTTCAGGCTTTTGTATGGACAGGAACCATGCTGATTGGTCTTGTGGCAATTGTGCTTGGCAGCGACTTTACGGTTACCGGCGCTACAGCAATTGCTGAGGCAATCGGAGTTGACGACAGAATTATCGGTCTTACGATAGTGGCCTTCGGAACTTCACTTCCTGAGCTTGTAACCTCGGTTACTGCCGCTAAGAAGAACTGCACCGATATAGCAATCGGAAATATAATAGGCAGCAATATCTTCAATATTCTTTTCGTAGTAGGTCTTGCAGGAGTATTTTCTCCCAATCCTATCGGCTTCCAGTCCAGCTTCATAATCGACGCAATAGTAGCGATTGCCGCTGTTGTAATGCTCTGGGTGCTTATTGCGAAGAACAAGAAGCTTTCCCGCGGGGGCGGCGTTATTATGATAGCTTTCTATGCGCTTTACTTTGTTTATCTTATTGTGCAGCCTGCAATAATGACAGCTTAAGTCGCTTGTTCACAATTCCAATCAATATGAACGGTAATCTCCGTTGAAAGGATTTACGCTATGACCACCGATGAAAAGAATATTTTTACCGATGAAAATAATATATTTACAGAAGATGATTTTGACGGAGATATAGATTTTGAGGAGCTTGAGGAGGAGGAGTTTTCCGGGGAGGATAACGAGGCTTCCGAAGCTGAAGCCCAGTATTCCAAAGAGGAAGAGGCGCAGGATGACGCCGATGAGACTTCCGCCTTTTCTCCCGGGTACGAGGAAGCCGGTGAAGATGAACCGGAGGAAGAAGCCGCAGCCGATGAAACGGACGAGCCTTACGGCGGCGATGAAGACGAGGAAAACGACACCGTGGCAATGGTGTTCAGGAACTCCGAGCGTGTTCAGCATAACAAGACCGTGGATTATTCCGCCCTGCCCGTAAAAGAGGCTCAGATAGAAATTCCCCTTCGGGAGGTTCAAAAAGCGCCGCCTGTACATAACGCAAGGCAGGAAAGCAGCGGTCATTCCTCGGGAAATAATATAAAAATCAACAAATTCTGTATTGTAAATACTATTATTTCCGCCTTTACTTTATGTGCTGTTGCGGCAGGCATTTTTGCGGGCTACGGCTATCTTAAGAGCCTTGAAAAGGATATTTCCCTTAAGGACGAGCAGATAAGAGAGCTGGAGAAGGCAAACAGTGAGCTTCTCGGAGATTATGTTGAGGCTTCTGCGGTAAAGGAAACCGAAACAACGGAAGAAGAGCGGGAAATTGATATTGAAAAGGGAAAAATTCTTCTCTGGGATTCAATTCTCGGATATACATGGACGCCTGTTCTTGCGGGACTCCCGCTTAATAATTATGCACAGGAAAATTTCAGCTTAAACAACCGAGGTCACATGTCCTACACGGTAAACGGCGATACCTGTTCATATTTCGGCATTGATGTGTCCTCTTATCAGGGCGATATTGACTGGCAGCTTGTCCGTGAGGACGGAGTTGAGTTTGCTTTTCTGAGAATAGGATTCCGGGGCTACGGTGAGGAAGGCAATATCCGTGCCGACGAAAAATTTGACGCAAATTACGATGGTGCGCATAATGCCGGAATAGACCTGGGAGTTTATTTCTACTCACAGGCGATAAGCGTTGAGGAAGCTATTGAGGAGGCACATTTTGTACTGGATAAGCTTAACGGAAGACCTCTTGAATATCCGATTGTGTTTGACTGGGAAACGGTTTACACGGGAAGCGATGAGGATGTTCCGAGAACCGAGGATGTAATGCCCCATACGCTTACCCTGAGTGCAATAGCCTTCTGCGAAACTATCCGTGACGCAGGCTATGAAGCTATGATTTATACGAATAAAAGACAAGCGGTGCTGAAATACGATATGCGGCAGCTTGCCAACTATCCCGTCTGGTTGGCGCAGTACAACACAACCCTCAGCTACATATATGATTTCGATATATGGCAGTACGGCGTAGGCACGGTTGATGGTATAGAGGGCGACGTTGACCTCAATATAGCGATTATAAAATAGTGTTCTCGAATAAGAGGAATATGAACAGATGCCAAGAAACGATATGAAAACAATTGACCTGCACGGAATGTTTGTAAACGACGCGAAGGCTCTGCTTGAACGTGAAATAGCAAAAGCGCCCGAAAATATCAGGCGCTTAAAGGTTATTCACGGCAGCAACAACGGTACCGCTCTGCGGGATATGGTAAGGAAAAGGATAAGAAGCCCTAAGATTGAGGCTATTGTGCCTACCTTTTCAAACGACGGAGAAACAATTATATATCTGAAGTAGGTCTTTACAGCTTTCTGTAAACCGCTGTTCTGAACTGAACTGTAGTTTCAAGATAGTCCAGCTTTTCAAGCTTCTTTCTGTCCTCTTCCGAGGTCTTGTAATAGTAGGGTGTCATAGTAAATAAAGACATAATATCTTCGCTTGTGCATAATTTAATCTTACTATGAACATCTTCCGATTTTATAAGCTCAAAACCGCTTATTTCCATATCCGATACTTCATTTTTATATGGAGTTTCGTAAACTGCCGCCTTAAGCTCCCATAAATGCTCCTCAAGGGGAAATGCGGTTATAAAATATCCGTAATCCTTCAGTACCTTAAGGTATTCGGCAGGGGAAAAGGGCGCAAACAGAGAAATTACTATGTCGCAGCTTTTTTCTCTTACGGGAATATCATAAACCGAGGCTACTGCAAGCTTCAGAGACCTGTCCCTTGAGGCTCCTGCCATAATCGCTTCTTTCGAAACGTCAATTCCCATAATTTCCGCTGTTATCCCGTTTTCTTCGAGAAAACTGCGTATATTTGCGGTGTACCAGCATTCCCCGCAGCCGCAGTCAAGTATGGTGCAGCCCGCTTTAGCGCAGGAAAGGACAGCCTGCTGAACGGATTTCAGAAGCGGTTCATAATACCCCTTATTGAGAAAGCTGCGCCTTGCGTTGACCATAAGCTTATCGTCCCCGTGGCGGGATTTCTGCGACAGCAAAAGGTTTACCGTCCCCTTTCTTGAAATATCGTAGCAGTGTCCATTGGCGCATTTCAAGCTATTGCCCTCTTTTGAAAAGCCGGTTTTGCACTTCGGACATATAAAATTACTCATATACAAGCTCCCTTTTTGTTTTTATTATTATAGATTTTTTTCTCTTTCGTGTCAATAGCTTCCGATTTTTTATTTTTTTTACAAAATCGGCAAAAGTTATGAAATAATCATTGCAATTTATTTCTTTTTGTGCTAAAATACAATTATACGGTAAAAGTTCTATACCGTTAATATTCTTAAAGCAAGGTTGGGTGATAGATGGAAAGAATTAACAAGACTTTTGAACTGGTTATGCTGATTTGTATTCTGGCTATTACCCTGATTTCTTTTATTGTGGCAGGAGTTTCAGGCTCCCGTGAATCTGAAATTGAAACCGTAGTTTCATCAAATAGTTATACCTCGTTTTCCAAGAAATGGGAAAATGAACATGGCATTTCCTATGATATTTCATCTCTTTACGACCGTGATTCGGAATTATCGGTGGATACTCCCCTTGTTCTTACAAGAGATATTCCCGAATCCGAGTATGATAACGGCTTGTTTCTGCATGTAAAAAATCTTATTGTCAATGTGTATGTCAATGATAAGCTTGTCAGCGAGATGGGCAGCAGCGGCAGAGCAGGCGGTCTTTCTACCTTGAACAGCTATATTTATGTGGACGTTCCCAAGGAAGCTGCAGGAAAGTATATTAAGCTTGAGATTTATAAGACGGAAATGCCCTTCGGCTCCTGCATAGACAACGTATATTTCGGCTCGGGAGCAGCTATCATGAGCACGGCTCTTTTGGGTTCCGGCGGACCACTTGTTATCGGCGCTCTGTCTGTTGCAGCTGGTCTTGTATTCTTGCTGATTGGCGCTGTTACAAGAAAAACCGTTGACAACAACCGCAGCTATATCTTTTACGGCTTGTTTATCCTTCTTATGGGCGTATGCTTTATTCTTGATACCGTCTGGGCGCACCTGCTGATTAAGAATTCTTATTTTATTTCAGTAGCTTCAAGGGCGTTCCTTATGGCTGCTATACCCGCCTTAGTTATGTATATTTCCTCAAATTTTGAAATATATCATCAGAAGCTGCTTCTTGTTCTTTCGGTTGCCTCCTCGGTAATGCTTCCCGCAGCCCTTGTGCTTCATCTGACCGGAGTTGCCCACATGTCTGCAATGACTCCTGTTATACATATTTTTATAGTTGCAGGAATCCTGCCCTTGCTGATTGAGCTGATTTACTATATTGTGAGAACAGCAAGCGGAAAGGCAACCTATTCAAGGGTTTATTATATTGCGCTTATTATTTTTATGATTATGGTGCTTTATGATATTCTCAGATATTATCAGAGCAGCAACGGCGACAGCTTTGTTGCGACAAGAGTCGGAATTGTAGTATTTACAACTGCTGCTTTTGGTTCAGCACTCGAAGATATTATGTATATGATAAAGCTGGGACTAAAGGCAGGAAAGATAGGAAAGATTGCCTTTACCGACGCCAATACGGGTATCGGAAATCTTGCCGCCTTCAAGTCCAAGTTTGACGAGCTGGAAATTAAGAAGAAGAATTACAGCTATATCGGAATTATCCAGTTCGACGTAAACAATCTTAAGGTGATCAATGACAGCAAGGGTCACGAGGCTGGCGACCTGCTCATAAAAACCGCAGCGGACATAATCAATGCGTCCTTCGGTAAAATCGGCTCCTGCTACAGAACAGGCGGCGACGAGTTCGTAGCGATTACAACCTACAATCATGCTCCCCTTGTATGCGAGGATGCTATATATCGTTTTGAGAATATGATTGAAAAGTTCAACGCAAATCCGGATAAGCCCTTCGACCTTCGTATCGCCTATGGTGTTGCATATTTCAAGGGCGATGACGACACTAACCTTTCTCTGAAAGAGGTTCACAGACTGGCGGACGAGCGTATGTATAACAAGAAGCGTGAGCTTAAAGCGAGATATGCGCGCAACGCCGCAGAAGCGGAAATAAGATAACAGGATTTCAGCCGCAGAGAGGCAACAGGCTTTTCTGCGGCGCTGTTTTTATGGCGGCTATTATTGACTTTTGATATGAATGATGATAAAATATACTCAGTAATTTTTAATACTAATAACCGTTTGAACGAGGGAAAAGATTTTCGGAAAGACGGTGCCGAAATCGAGGAAAAGAAACGCAGGCGTACTGTATGTACGT
>JBJERK010000043.1:0-5269 GCA_051882255.1 Ruminiclostridium sp. | reverse complement strand
GTCCTGAGTTATACGTCCGAGCAATATTACCTTATTATACATTATTCAACCTCCTGTCCGTGATTTCCTTACTGTCGTATGCTTACTTGCGTAAGGTTACGATAGAACGCAAAACGCCGTCAGTGATGCTGATGATACGTTCAAGCTCAGCGGGGAAATCGGGCTTGCTGTCAAAGCTGTAAACAACATAGTAGCCCTCAGATTCGTAGTTGATTTCGTAAGCAAGCTTTCTCTTGCCCCATTCGTCAACATTTACGAGTTCACCGTTCTCCTTGATTAAATCGGAAAACTTAGCTACAAGTCCCTGTACAGCTTCCTCACCGTTCTTTAATGAGAGAACAACGACTGCTTCGTACTTTTCGCCTAACTTAGCCATATTATACCTCCTTATAGACTATCGGCCCGCAGTTTTCCCTGCGAGCAAGGATTATTGAAGTACGGATTGTACTTCAGCCTTAGTATTATAACAGATTTTCCACTGCTTGTCAATAGAGAAATGCGTAATTTTTTCAACAATGAAAATATATAGCAAATCACAAAGCTGAATTATTGCAGACTATTTCTCATACATATAATCCTTTGCCGACTTCTCGTCAAAGCCGAATTTATAGCCTATCTGTGCAGAAACCGGAGTAAGCACAAGGTAAATGCCCATACAAACAAGAGGAAACCAGAGAGGTATCTCTGCTGCGGCTGCGCCCTGTATTCCGGTTATGTGCATAAGCGGGTAAACAGCGCCGCAGATAAACCTAAAGGCAAAGAGAAATTCGCCGGTAAGGGCAACTGCACCCAAAGAGCCAAGGGCAAGAACAATACAGGGGATACAGATTACTGCCCAAAGAATAAGACCCATTTTTACCCAGCGGTATTTAGGGCAGCTTTCAACACGCTTATTTTTCAGCATAGACTTCTCCCGCTGACCGTCCCTCAGCCCCGCCGTAAACAGGAGAGAGGCGTAGATAAACACGGTAAAAAGCAGGGCGATATAGCTTATATACCATTCCCCGATAAAGGGCGCTAAGGAAATCGTCATAATTCCGCCGAGGACGTTTCCGAAAAGCATAAAGCCGAAGCCCTTTGCGAAAATCTTGATAATCGGTTCTCTGTGCATAATTAAAGCCTTTCCGCAGATAATTGTAAAAAAGGAGGTTACAATATGCTGCAAAAACATGATATTGATATTCTTAATTCAATCTACAAGAACAGCCGTATGGCGCACGACTGCACCAAGCTTATGTGTTCGAGGTGCCGTAACGCCGAGCTTTCGGACTACCTTCTCCGCCAGCAGAAGCATTACGCAAAGAACTGCATGACCGCACGGGACAAAATCGAGGCGGCGGGAAAGCGGACGCAGAAGCTGCCGAAAATGGAGCGGGCTATGGCTGAAATGGGGATTTATATGAAAACCGCCGCAGACAAAACAGAAAGCAACATAGCCGAGATTATGTATAACGGCACGAATATGGGGATTGTTGACATATCCCGCACCCTTAATCACAGCGCAAATGCATCGGAAAGCACGAAAAGGCTTGCTGAAAGCCTGCTTGACGAAGAGGTAAAGTACGCCGACGGGCTTAAGAAGTTTCTTTAACCGTATTTGATGGCAGGTTGTCCTCGCTTACGCCGTAAATTCTTCCCTGGTCGTCTATCCAGCCTGCATAGTTGCCGTTGATGATATTGTCCAGGACTTCAAGCGCCTTTTTCTGGGCTTCCCTGCTCTTTTCCGGATTGACAATTCCGTCGGTGTCAGTGCTGCGTACAACTATATAAAGGTTGTCCGGACAGGCGCCTGCATAATTACACTCGTAGGCAAAGGGGCTTTCCTTTATCTTAAAGAAATAGCCGTCTATATAGGGGCAGTCGGGATACAGCTCGCTTAAATTCAAAAGAGATGAATAATCACCTTCCGTTATAGCGTCAAGCCCCTCCTTGTCCACAATATACATCTGTGACTCGCCGAGCTGGATTTCCGAGGTTGCCTTTGTTACTCCCGCAAGCATATACTGAGGGTCGGGATTGTCGCTTAAGTCGATATTGTAGATTTCGGCGTGGATATAGCCGCTGTCGTCGAAATCGGGGCAGAAACGCTCAAACGCCGCCTCATAGTCTCCTGTTTTATAGAGAACGCTTGAGGAAATTTCGGGGCTTTTTGTCATTACAAGCACCCGTATATCCCCGTTTTCCTTTGTAAGCGTGGACACGACCAGAAAGGAGACAACCACAATTGCAAAAAGTCCCACAACAACGTGCCATTTATAATGGTAGAAGAAGTTTTCTATTTTCTTGAAAGCGCCGTGAACCTCGTACACGGGCTTTTCTTCCTCGTGTATTTCGGCGCTCTCTTCTATTAGTCCCTGTTTAAGCTTTAAAAGCTCTCTTTTATCGTCCTGATACGACATAGCCTATCCTCTGTTTCTTACTGTAATAAACATAGGTACATTATACCCCAAAAAAATTGTATCGTCAATAGTATTAAGGGGAGAGAGGGTTATTTCATTTGGTTTTCACAAAATAATCCCACGACTTTCGGGGTCGTGGGATTTCGGTTATTTTACGGTGACAACCTTTGAGTAAGCGCCGTAGACGGTTTTTCCGTCTGCCTTTGCATAAGCGCGGATTTTAAACTTATAGTCGTTCTTTTTAAAGTCAAGCTTTGAATTTGTATAGCTTGTCTTTGAGCCGGAAACGGTAGCTAATTTCTTGTATTTGCCGCCGTTTACCGAGTAGTAAATCTGATACTTTTCTGCGCCTTTTACTGCACTCCAGGATAACACAGCCTTTGTGTCGGATTTTTTGGTGGCTTTAAGGGTTGTTTTCGCAGGAACGATATTAAAGTCGATTGTTTTTGAGCCTGTATAATCACCCTTGCCCTTTATTGTAACGCTTGCCTTGCCGATTTTTGTGTTGTTTTTATATGTAAGGGTATAATCTGTACCGTTCTTTAAGGTTTTTGAGCCGTTCTTAACGGTTACGGAGGGCTTTATCGCCTTGCCGGTGTATGTTTTATCGGAAATAGTTGAGATTTTAAGGGAAGAAAGCTTTTTAGACGAGCCTTCCGAAACTTTTTTACTGAAATCAAATTCGGGAGTTATATTTTTCGTAACATCGGCTGTTGGAAAAACACAGATGGTACCGTCCATAACAGTACCATGTAATACTGTTACAGACAAATAAGTGCTGTTTTTAAGCGCTTCTATGAAATCGCTTGCATCGTCACCTCTGTCAAGCACTCTTATAGTATATTCAAAACAGGTTTCATCATCATTAGCATCAAGGCTTGTTTCAAACCGCCCGCTATCAAGACGCTCATATTCATCTGTATCCTTCAGCCCGCATTTATAAAAGCCTAAGCTGCGAGTTCCGGACATATTTTCTGTAAAATCCAAACAGTATCTGCCTGAAGAGGTAAAAAATAAAAACCTTATAGTACAGTATTCACCATTAAAGTATGCAATTAAACGTTCCTTGGCTTCCTGACCGCTTATACCTCTGAGCTTTATTACAAACGCATCTTCGTCATATTTTCCAGTCATTGAATAATCGGATTTATCAAAAGCAATTTTTTCAGCCCCTGCACTAACCGCAAGACCGCACATCATAGTAACCGCCATAACTACTGCCATAAAACAGGACAGCGCTCTCTTAAACACTTTCATTTCCATACCTCATTTCATTAAATTATGCAGTTAATTCAATCTGCATTTTCAGTATAACACTTTCTGCATACTTTGTCAACTATTTCAAAACATAATCAACCAAATAAATACATAAATATAGTATAATATCTGTAAAAGGAGTTTTGTTATGGTTGATTTTGGAAACAGATTGAAAACCCTGCGCCTGAGAGCGAATCTGACGCAGGAGCAGCTGGCGAATAAGCTGGGGCTTACAAAGTCCGTCATAAGCGCTTATGAAACCGACCTGCGTCTTCCCTCTTACGACGTGCTTATCCATATTGCAAAAATATTCAATGTAACCTCGGATTTCCTTTTAGGCTTGGAGCAAAAGCAGGAAATTGATTTATCGGGGCTTACAAAGGAGGAAATAGAGGCGCTTTTAAATCTTATTAAGGCTATGAAGAAAAATTAAGCAAAAACCCGCCGTTTTCGGTACTGCACCAAAACGGCGGGTTATTTTATATTTTAGCTCGTCTGCGCTTACTTCTTTTCCGGCTTCATTGTGGGGATTTCTTCATTGCATCTACGTTCAATCACTATTAAACCCTCACAATCCCGTTCCAATTGTTTTCCTCACACACCGAAAATACACTATTCACTGCTATTTTAGCTCAATCCCTAATGCATTGGAGAGTAAATTGGAGAGCTGGAGAATTGGAGAAAAGGCATGGTTTTCGATGAATTGCAAGAAAAAACGTGACATCGCTTCGTGAAAACATTGTAGCATAAAAAGCTCTCCATTTCAAGGTTTTGGGCTGTTTTCGTTCATGTATTTCTTGTGACGCCAGAATTCGTACTGCTTACGAACTATTCTTACGTCCTCCTCACTGTCTGTCCTGATAAAGATATTGCCAGCTCGAAATGCAGCCTTGATATCATTGCACACTTCTTCCGGGGTTTTCCGTGTATCCAGCTTCACATACTTAATTTCACTTCTTCTGCAAATATGTTCTATAACCATTTGGGTGTTATCCAGGCTCTTTGTCGTCCTGTCTATTACAGCGAAAACGGTGTTGAAATCAGGTATGTAGGCGTCAACCTCTACGCCAACCGTCTTTGTATCATTGAGATTTATGGTGAGATCATTATCCTGGGCGTAGCGTAAAAGCATTAGTTGTGGCAGCATCCGTCTAAACTCAGCCTCGCAAATCGGGCACGGCGCCTTATCTATTGTTCTGCTGTAAATCTTGTCCTTCCACGAATGATCTAAAGAGCATTTCCACCATACCGACCTAAGAGAATTTCGTGATACTCTGGATTGCTCTACCCCTGAATTCCTTATGCGATCCCATTCTATAGCGATTTGCGGATCTGTTGTTGCAAGATCATTATATCCGCTGAGTACCTCTCGCTCAGAACACACCGGGCACTGCCGTCCATTTACTCTAGACTTTACTACCCCCTTCCACTCATAGCCGCACTTCTTACATTTCCACCAAACATTCTTGGTCGATTTCTCTTTGATCTGATCCGGCGTCAAGTCGCCGTTCTTATCAGACCACTCCGCTGCAAGATCAGGATGAAGTGTTTTGAAGTCGTTGAAGCCCTTTAGGGTAATGATCCCGCTGCAATATGGGCATTTGCTCCCTCCG
>JBJERK010000042.1:0-5276 GCA_051882255.1 Ruminiclostridium sp. | reverse complement strand
GTATGTCGGGCATTACGGCATTCATATCTGTGGTGCCCTTGATATACAAAAGCCGGCGGCGCGTTCTCCTTGAATGATTGGCATTCTATGGAACGAAGGGCTGTCGGCTTAACTTATATTTATTGGCGGAGAAGAGGTAAAAAGCGCAGTCAGTTGTGCTTGAAATGTATCCAATAAGAAGGGCAGGTGCATTTGAAAATGAAAATTAAAGAAAAGTATAAGCTGTTTAACCACGCTCGCAGGGAATATTCGAAAAAATTTGCAAGAAACTATGAGTTCACACAAATGTCGTACAAAAAATTGATTAATCTTTTAAAAGCCAATAAACATACAGGCTATTGCGAGTATTGGTATTGCTGTCACGGTTTATATCATAACTGCTGGCAAGACCATTTCAGTGAGGGTATTTGGGAATTTTCTCAGGAGGATGTGAATGTGCTGCTGACAGGCGTATTGAAAACAACCCGTAAATATCTGAAAAACAAATATCGGGCACTCTGCTGCAAAAGCTCTGACGGTATTCATGTGATACTGGTAATGCGGGATGTTCATCTGTGCGATTATATTATAACATTTACAAATAAAGACTATTGATGACTTTCCGGAAAAGAGGTTTTAATTTGAATATGGACGAAAAATCACTACAGGAACAGGCTGACAGCATTGTTTTTGCCGAAAGCGAGGTAACACAGGGACTTAAAGCCGCCTGTGAAGAACAGGGAATAAAGCTGAACGTAGTTCCCGACAGGCAGTATGAGGAAAGGGTTGCTATGGGCTTCGGCGAATGGCTGTTAAAGAACTATCCGCCCAAAAAAGGCTGACGGCGCAGATTGCGGTTTTAGACAGACTGAGCCGGACCGGCAATCGGGATTTTACGCAGGAAATAGAAAAAACCACGGTTAAACCGTGGTTTTTCAGCTTGTCGACAAACCCCATATTCCGGGTGGAATATGGGGTTTGTCGACAAGCTGAAGCCGGCAGCAGGTAAACTGCTGTCGGCTTTGATGCTCTTATTCAATATACAAATCCTCGTCTGTTATGGTAATTTCGCCGTTTTCCTTTTCATAACGCTGAATTTCATTTTTTATCAGGGTTGCTACCATATTATTCAGCGAGCGGTTTTCAATTTCGGCTATTTTACTGATTTTAGCGTGGTCGATAAGATTAAGCCTCAGGGTAAATCTTGATTTGATTATTGCCATAGTAACACCTCCGGTTGTCAATATGATACCACTTTGACTGCAATCAGTATTCCGCCATATTGACACCACTATGCCGTCTATGCTATAATTGCCGTAAATAAGAAAATCATCAGGGAGCAGTCATGGAAATTTTTACGGTAAGCCTGTTCGGGCACAGGCGGCTTGACAATCCAATTGCGGCGGAGGAAAGGCTTGAAGAAATTGTGGACAGTCTTCTTCGTTCCGACAAATACGTTGAATTTATCGTGGGCAGAGAGGGAGATTTTGATATTCTTGCTGCCTCTGTTATACGCCGCAGGAAGAGAGCTCTCGATTACTGTATGAGCGCCCTTGTGCTGGTACTGCCCTATCCAAAGGCGGAATATATCAATAATTGCAAAGCCTTTGAGCGATATTTCGACGAAGTGCGTATCTGCGAGGAGTCATGCAAAGCCAATTTCAAAGCCGCCTATAAAATCAGAAATCGTATTGTGGCTGAGCAATCCGATTTAATAGTTTCCTGCATTGAGCATAAAAGCGGCGGAGCATATCAGGCGGCGGCTTACGGGGAAAGGCTTGGGAAACGGGTGATAAATATTGCTGAGCCTCAGGGATTATGACTTAGAGAAAGAGAAAGCAAAACAGACCTGTTAAGGTGTATCAGAACATAAAAATAAAGCCCGACTTGTAATCGGGCTTTTACGCAGGAAATAGAAAAAACCACGGTTAAACCGTGGTTTTTTGTAAGCGGCGAACAGATTAGATCTGCGCGGGTGATACAGGATATAAAAATAAGCCCGACTTGTAATCGGGCTTTCTGCGTGCCGAGGCACTCGGCTGGCGGAAAGAAAGGGATTCGAACCCTTGAACGGGGTTAACCGTTACACGATTTCCAATCGTGCGCCTTAGACCAGCTCAGCCATCTTTCCGGATAGCTTAATTATTTTAACATGAATATCGGATTTTGTCAAGCCCTTTTCGCCAAAAATGCAGAAAAATTTATTTTTATCAGTAATTAATGCCTTTCCCGCAGCAGAATTTCCCCGAAACAGCAAGCATACTGCCCCAAAAAGAGAAAAAATAGCAAAAGCAAAAAGCAGGCAGTCCGCTGAGACTGCCTGCCACTCTGAATTATTCGCCTAAAAGCTTGTCGATAGTATAAAGCTTGATTGCTGCCGCATTTTCGGTTACTGTGTAGCCGTCAGCCTCAGCTTTTATCTTCGCCTCGAACTCCTCGTCCTTCATCTCGTGGAGAATGGCGTCGGAGTATTCCTCGATAAGGTTGTCGTAAGCGGCGATATTAAGCTTTGCAACAACATACTCGTTGGTTTTTGTAACCGTATTGCCCTCGTCGTCGGTGGATTCGCTTGAAACGGTTATTATCTTATACTCGCCTGCCGCCATGTCGAAAGCTTCCTTGATGAAGTCCTCCGAGGGAGCGGTGTCGTCCTTTGAGAAGGTTCTGATTATGTCCGCCTCTGCGGGGGTCTCAACGGTAACTGAATCAACGGTTTCGCCCGTGTATTCCTCGCCCTTTTCCTCCGCTTCCTTTATTGCAGCCTCAATTTCGGCAACCTTCTCTGCCTTCTGGTAGGAAGCGTAAACCTCCTCGAAGCTTTCTCCGCTGCCCAGCCTGTCAAGGTAGGACTGAGCGGAGTCGGGAACCTCGTCGGATTTAAGTATAAACTTTATTGCAATATAGTCTTCCGACAGCTTTGAGATTATTTCCTCGGAGGAAACCGCTTCTGTGCCGCCCTCGCCGTAGATATGGTCGAAAAGCTGGGTCTGCTTTGCAGAAGCCGTGCTTACGTCCTTGTAGGACTGCTCGCCGATACCAAGGCTTTCGTAGTATTCCCCGAACTTGTCAACGCCGTAGAAATACTGGGCGTACATATTCTCTTCCGTCCACATGGAGTTTACGCTGCTGTTGATTTCGCTTTTCTTTTCTGCAGAAAGCGAAAGTCCGTAGCTATCGAAAAGCTTTTCTGTTGCAACATATTCACGGCACTTTTCAATAGTCTTGTTCTTAATCCATTCCTCTGCGCCGATACCCTCGATTGTCTGCGCCTTAAGGTCGAAATCCTCGGCGGTAAGGTCTAAATCGGGATTTTCCTCGGAGAGCTTTTCTGAAGCCTCGCCGAGTGCCTCCTGCTGCTTCAGGATATAAATTCCTGCCCTTACGTCCTGCCCGTCAATTGTAAGAGCGTAACCCGTGCTGTTACCGCAGGAGGACGCACCTGCGGCAATAAGAGCGCCGCAAAGAATAGTCAGAATACCTCTGCTGACTGATTTGTTCATTTGTAATCAACCTTTCTTAGTTATTAGTATTATTATCTGAGTGTAACACCGATTTCGCCCAGCGCCTTCAGTATCTTTTCAACCGACTTGTCGGCTTCCTCTGCCTCCATTGTTCCGTCGTTCCTGCGCATAACAAGCTTGTAGGAAAGGCTCTTCTTGCCCTCGGGAACTCCTGCTCCCTTATACATATCGAAAAGCGTAACCTGTTCAAGATGCTTTGCGTTCTTGCTTATTATCTCTATAATTTCGCCCGAGGTTACCCCGTCGTCGCAGACTAAGCTTAAATCACGGGAAATTGCGGGGAATCTGGGAAGCTGTTTATACTTTACGTCATTATCAGCGTTTTTAAACATTGTTTCAATGTCGAAGCAAGCGATGTAGATTCTCTCCTTAACGCCGTAGTTCTCGGAAACTGCGGGGTGAAGCTCGCCTAAGGTACCGATAGCCTCGCCGTTAACGCTCATTTCTGCGCAGCGGCCGTGGTGGAAGGTGTCGTTTACAGCCTTTGTGAACTTTACCTTAAGTCCTGTGCGGTCGAAAAGCTCCTCTGCAATTCCCTTAAGGGTGAAGAAGTCCTCGTCAGGGCCGTAAGCGCCTACGCAGAGTACGTCCTTTTCAACGGGAAGCTCCTCAACGCTTTCCATAGGCAGATAAATTCTTCCAAGTTCGAAGAATCTTCCGCCTGCGTTTCTGTTATTGATATTTCTTACGATAAGCTCGGTCATTGAGGGAATCATCGAGGTTCTCATAACGCTTGTGTCCTCGCCGAGGGGGTTTGTAAGAACAACGCTTCTCTTCTGTTCCTCGGGAAGTCTTATCTTATCGTAGCTCTTTGGCGAAATGAAGCTGAAGGTCATTGTTTCAAGGCAGCCCTGGGAAACCATAATGTCCGTAAGCTTGTCTGCAAACTTCTGGGGCTTTGTGGTAACGCTGCGGCTGGAAAGCTTGGGGATAGTTGAGGGAATCTTGTTGTAGCCGTAAATTCTCGCAACCTCCTCCGCAATATCGCAGGGGCGCTCCATATCAATTCTTACGCTTGGAACGGTGATTTCGTGGGAAGCCCTGTCGTAAACAAAGCCGAGGCGTTCAAGTATATCAATCTGCTCCTCCTCGGAGATTTCAGCGCCTAAAAATTCGTTTACCCACTTGTAGTCGTGCTTAAGCTTGTGGGGAACCTTGTTGGAGTTGTCAATGTCGATAACCGTATTTACAACCTCGCCGCAGCCCAAAAGCTCGATAAGCTCAAGGGCGCGGTAAAGGGCGTTCTTAGCGTTTATGGGGTCGATACCCTTTTCAAAGCGGGAGCTTGCTTCCGTTCTTTCGCCTATTTTTTTTGCAGTCCTTCTTACGGAAACTCCGTCGAAGCAGGCAGACTCGAAGATAACCTCTGTTGTGTCATCCCAGATACCGCTGTGCTCGCCGCCCATAACTCCTGCAACAGCAACAGGCTTTTCCTCGTCGCAGATTACAAGCATTTCGGGAGAAAGCTTAACCGGTTCCTTAGCCTCGTCAAGAAGCTTAAGGGTTTCCCCGTCCTTAGCGTTTCTTACTACAATGTGATTTCCCTTTATATAGCGGGCGTCGAAGGCGTGCATGGGGTGACCGTATTCAAGCATTACGAAGTTTGTGATGTCAACAAGGTTGTTGATTGCTCTTACGCCGCTTGCACGGAGTCTTTCCACCATCCAGCGGGGAGAAGGACCGATTTTTACGTTCTTGACCTTAGCCGCCATATATCTTGAACAAAGCTTTGTGTTTTCAACGGTTACCTTCAGCTCCTTGTTGATGTCGCAGTCA
>JBJERK010000041.1:0-5291 GCA_051882255.1 Ruminiclostridium sp. | reverse complement strand
CCGCCCTCGAACTCGTTGGTTTCGGGGTTAATTGCAATCTGCCCCGAGGTATAAACCATACCTCCGCAGATTTTAGCCTGTGAATAGGGTCCTATTGCATTAGGTGCTTTTTCTGTAAATACGTTTTTCATAGTAATTTCCTTTCTTAACTCTCCGACAGTACATATCCTGCGTCGGTAAGCGCTTTCTTTATAGTTTCAATGTGTTCAAAGTTCTTCGTTTCAAGCTGAATCCTTAGGAAACAGCCGTTTATATCCTGATTTTCGTCTGCTCTCTCGTGGTGTACCGCAGTAACGTTTCCGCCAAGCTTTGAGATAATTGCCGAAACGCCGCTGAGCTGTCCGGGCTTATCCACAAGCTGTATTTTCAGCAGGCAGTGCCTTCCCGACTTTACAAGACCTCTGCGGATAACCCTTGAAAGGATAGTAACGTCAATATTTCCTCCCGAAACAAGGCAGACTGTCTTTTTCCCTTCGGTAGGTATTTTTCCGTACATTACCGCCGCCACGGAAACAGCCCCTGCGCCCTCGGCGATAAGCTTCTGCTGCTCGATAAGGGCTAGTATCGCTCCCGAAATCTCGTCCTCGGTAACGGTTACAATCTCGTCAACGTACTGGCTGCAAAGCCTGAAGGTGTTTTCGCCGGGTTCTTTTACGGCAATACCGTCTGCAATCGTAGATACAGAGGACAGCCGCTCGATTTTTCCGTCATACACCGAGTTTGCCATGCTTGGCGCTCCCGCAGCCTGCACTCCGTATACCTTTACAGCAGGATTAAGGGATTTTATTGCATAAGCCACTCCCGAAATAAGTCCGCCGCCGCCGATAGGAACAACAACTGCGTCAAGGTCGGGAAGCTGGTCCAAAAGCTCAAGCCCGATAGTACCCTGTCCTGCAATAACGTCCTCGTCGTCAAAGGGGTGAATAAAGGTATAGCCCATTTCGTCCCGAAGCTGGAGCGCCTTCTTGTATGCGTCATCGTAAACGCCCTCAACTAAGCAGATGTCAGCGCCGTAGGCTCTTGTTGCCTCGACCTTTGAAATCGGCGCTCCGTCAGGCAGGCAGATAAGGGACTTTATCCCAGCCTTTGCCGCCGCAAGAGCAACTCCCTGTGCGTGATTTCCCGCAGAGCAGGCGATAACGCCCCGCTCCTTTTCCTCCTCGCTGAGCTGGGAGATTTTGAAGTAAGCGCCCCTTACCTTGAAGGAGCCTGTTACCTGTAGGTTTTCCGTTTTGAGGTAAACCTCTCCCTCGGGGCAGATTTTCGGCGCTCTGATAAGGTCGGTTGTCCTTATAACTCCCTTTAAAACGTGCGCCGCCTTGTAAACCTTGTCTAATGTCAGCATTTTTATACCCTCCTCTGTTATTTATGTACAGCGGATAAGGGAATAAAAAAGCCCTCTATCTATGGATAGAGGGCGATATTCTGCAAAACTCAGCCTCTGTACATCCAACAATGCACTTCCCTGTAACGGTGGAACTCCGTACAGCCTTACTCGGTAACCCTTTGGGACTGTCTGCTACGGGCGGATTACACACGGAGGTTTTTTACTGCCTCGCACCAGACGGCAGCTCTCTGAAAAAAATGACTCCGGGCATAGCGGCAAAGCCGCACCCATCAACGCATTTATTAAGTTTACACTAAGATGATACACCTAATTTTGCAATTTGTCAAGTGTTTTTTGAAATTTTTTTGCAGTACTTTAAAGCGGCGCTTATTCTTCTGCAATATCCTCAAGAATAGCCCTTAATTCCTCTGCTCCTTCTCCTGTTTCAGCGGAAAACTCAATCATAGTTATATCCTCTGCACATGGTATTTCCTGCAATAAAGCGGCTCTTCGCTCCTCCCGTTCCCGCTTTTTAAGCTTATCCGCCTTTGTAAGGGCGATAATAAAGGGGATCCCGCTGTCGATAAGGAAGTTTATCATCATTATATCGTCGGCAGTAGGACTATGACGAAAATCTACAAGCTGTACCACAAGAGCAAGGTTTCTGTCATCGTGCAGATAGCCTTCAATAAGCTCCGCCCAGCGCAGCTTTTCGTTCTTAGCTACCTTTGCGTAGCCGTAGCCGGGAAGGTCGACAATGTGCAGCTTTTCAAGGGAGTAGAAATTTATCGTAATCGTCTTTCCCGGAACAGCGCTTACTCTGGCGAGAGACTTCCTGCCTAAAAGCTTATTTATAAGAGAGGATTTTCCCACGTTAGAGCGCCCCGAAAAAGCAATTTCGGGAAGCTCTGAGGGAGGTATCTGGGAAAAGGTACCGTAAGCGGCTTTAAATTCAGCCTTGCTGTAATTCATTTCTGCTTTCCTTTCGGCTGCGGTTATTTGCAGGCATTATCCTGCTTCTTCTGCGGGGCTGCTTATTTTCGGGGCGGGCAAGAGCGTTATCAAGAACGGTCTGTATCTTTTCAGCGGGAATAAAGGTAACATTTTTCTTTACAGTCTCGTCAACCTCTTCTAAATCCGCTTCATTGTCCTTTGGTATGATAACGGTTTTAATTCCCGCCTTGTACGCCGCCATTGACTTCTCCTTAAGTCCGCCGATAGGCAGCACCTTTCCGTGGAGGGTAATTTCTCCCGTCATAGCAACATCACGGCGCACCGGTACTCCCGACAGGGCGGAAACAAGGGCGGTGGTCATTGTAACGCCTGCGGAGGGGCCGTCCTTGGGCACTGCGCCCTCGGGAGCGTGAATGTGCAGATCCTTCTTGGTTACGAAATCAGAGCTTATGCCGTAGCTTTCCGCAATACTTCTCACAAGGCTTACAGCTATGCGGCTGGATTCCTTCATAACGTCGCCTAAGGAGCCTGTAACCTCAACCTTGCCGCTGCCCTCCATTACAAGCACCTCAAGGGGCATAGTAACGCCGCCTGCCGACGTCCAGGCAAGACCTGTAACAACGCCGACCTCGTCGGTTTTTGAAATTGTTTCGGGCAGGTACTTCTTTGCGCCGAGGAAATCGGATAAATTCGTATCGTTTACCGAAACCGAAGCCTCGCCATCAACTATTCTGCGGGCAGCCTTGCGGCATATAGCTGCAATCTTCTTTTCAAGGCTTCTTACTCCTGCTTCTCTTGTATAGCTGTCGATTATGGAGTAAAGCGCCTTGTCGTTAATCTTAAGGGTTTTTCTTGTTTCGCCGTGCTTTTTAAGCTGTTTGGGCAGCAGGTGCTTCTTTGCGATATTGAACTTTTCCTCACGGGTGTAGCTGCCAAGCTCGATTATCTCCATTCTGTCCAGCAGGGGAGCGGGGATAGTTTCCGTTGTGTTGGCAGTAGTAATGAACAGCACATCGCTTAAATCCACGGGGATTTCAAGGTAGTGGTCGGTAAAGGCAGAGTTCTGCTCCGGGTCTAAAACCTCCAGCATAGCGGCTGAGGGGTCGCCCTTGTAGTCGCTTCCCATCTTGTCGATTTCGTCGAACAGCATTACAGGGTTCATGCATTTCGCCTGCTTAAGAGCGTTTATAATTCTTCCCGGCATAGCGCCCACATAGGTTTTGCGGTGACCTCTTATTTCCGCCTCGTCCCTGACGCCGCCTAAGGAAACTCTTGTATAGTTTCGTCCGAGAGCGGCTGCAATAGAGCGCCCCACGGAGGTTTTACCTACTCCGGGAGGACCTACAAGGCAGATTATCTGGCTTTTAACCTCGGGGTTAAGCTTTCTTACCGAGATTATTTCGAGTATTCTTTCCTTGACCTTCTTAAGTCCGTAGTGGTCCTTTTCAAGCTGCTTTTCAGCCTTAGCCATGTCAAGAGTATCCTCGGTAAAGGTATTCCAGGGCATTTCCAGCACCGAGTCAAGATAGGTCTTTATAAGTCCGTATTCCTGAGAGGAGGGGGAAAGCTTCATCATTTTTCCTGCTTCACGGATAAGCTTTTCCTCGGTTTCCTCGGGGAAGCCTACCGCCTGTATGCGGTCGCTGTATTCGTAGCCCTCCTCCTCGTACTCCTCGCCGCCGCCAAGCTGCTTTGAAATAGCCTTCATCTGCTCACGGAGGATATATTCACGCTGACTGCTGTCAATTGAGTCCTTAATCTGGTCGTTGATTTCCGCCTCGAACTGCAATACCTTAATCTCCTCGGTAAGCAGCTCGATAAGGCACTTTACCCGCTTTTCAAGGCTGTTCAGCTCTAAAAGCTGCTGCTTATCCTCGGTTTTCAGGAAAATGTTAAAAATAATAAGCTCAAATAGACGGCTTAAATCCTTTTCCGCTTCGATTACCGACAGAAGCTCATCCGGGATTTTCGGAACAAGGGAGGAATAGTCCCTGAACAGCATTTTAAGTGTTCGCTCATAAGCGTCTGCAAGGTTTGCTGCGATTGCGTTGTTTTTCTCCACAGCGGGAATAATCTCCGCAACGTCGTAGCTGTCGAACTCGCCTATATCGGAAAGCTTCGCCCTGTAAAGACCGTGGGCAAGAACGCGGGTAACCTTGTCCGGAGTTTTAAGAACCTGCTTAATTTCCGCAACAACTCCTGTTATGTACAGGTCCTCCTTTTTAGGTATTTCGGTATCGTAGCTTTTCTGGGTTACAAGAAAAATCATTTTATCTGAAAAGCAGGCTGTCTTTATCGCTTCAACGAATTTAGGCTTTGTTACGTCGAAATTAAGCACCATTCCGGGGAAAACCACAAGCCCTTTCATTGTAATGAGCGGAAGCTTTATGCTTTCTTTTGTTTTTGCCATTAAAATCATTCCTTTCATAGGAGATTGCCCCTTGGGCGTATAATTGATTATACTATATCCCGCCTTTAAATGCAATAGTTTTTATGTGTAAATATTTTGTAATGCATACATAATATGTGTGATTATACCGTGAAATGCTAAAATGTGACAAAATTCCTTATTTTCTCCAATTTTGCGACACCGATTCCGCTTACGTTGCTAAGCTCGTCTATACTCATAAAGCCATTGTTTTCCTCTCTGTACTCAATGATTTTCCGTGCGGTAGCCTCTCCTATTCCGTCCAATGTCATAAGCTCCTCGGCGGTTGCGGTGTTTATATTTATAAGCTTTTCCTTTTGGGGCAGGTCTTCTTCTGCGGCGGCTTCGGTTTCTATAGGCTTTGCCTCCACGTATGCGGTAAAGCCGGGAAGGGCGGTGAATACGAAAATCATGGCGCAGGCGGCAAGATAAGCTGCGACAATAATCGTAAAGCGCAGGTTTTCTTTGATTTTCATAACGTCACCGCCTTTCTGAAATGCGTGATATATTTTATCATATTATCCGGCAGTTGTCAAATTTTGTCGGAAAATGTCGAAAAATAAGGAGAGAAAAAGGACTGAG
>JBJERK010000040.1:0-5309 GCA_051882255.1 Ruminiclostridium sp. | reverse complement strand
GTGAGGTGCGGATACGGTTAAGATTTTTTGATATATTGTAGCTGAGATAATCCATACAGCGTTATTTCCCCGAAGAGAAATATCCTCCTTATCAACAATGTCAGCGTTAAGCGAATTTGCGGGGGTTATAGACAGACCGGGGACTGTTACAGCAAATGCTGCAGCAGTCCCGTTTCTTTTATGTCCTGTATCTTTCAAGAAACCGCTTTGTTCTCTCGTTTTCCGTGTTCTCAAAAACCTCCTGCGGCGTTCCGTTTTCAATTATTATTCCCTCGTCCATAAAGATTACCCTGTCGGAAATGTCGTGTGCAAAAGCCATTTCGTGGGTAACGATAACCATTGTCATCTTCTCCTCCGCAAGAGACTTTATTACCTTTAAAATCTCTCCCGTAAGCTCGGGGTCAAGTGCCGAGGTCGGCTCGTCAAAGAAAAGAATCTCGGGACTGAGTGCAAGGGCTCTTGCAATAGAAACTCTCTGCTGCTGACCGCCGGAAAGATTGCAGGGATACTCCTTCGCCTTTCCCTCAAGTCCCATTTTTTTCAGCAGCTTCATTGCGGTTTCCTCCGCCTGCTCCTTGTCCTGCTTTAAAACGTGTATCGGCGCTTCGGTTATGTTTTTCAGTACCGACATGTGGGGAAAAAGGTTGAAGCTCTGGAAAACAAGACCGATTTTAAGGCGGATTTCCCGCAGGGTTTTTGAGGAAGCGTAAACCGGCTTTCCCTTATCCATTCCCACTATCATATCCATACCGCATATTGTTATAGTACCGCTGTCCGCCCGCTCGAACTGGTTTATACAGCGCAGAAGGGTTGATTTTCCGCTTCCCGAGGGACCTATTATTGAAAGAACCTGTCCTTTTTTTGCATTGAAGGATATGTCCTTTAAAACCTGATTGCCGCTAAAGCTTTTGGAAATGTTCCGAACTTCAAGTATTGCCACTTTGCAGCCTCCTTATTATTTATAATAGTCAAGCTTCTTTTCAATAAAGGAAAAGATAAAGGTGAGAACCGTTGCAAAAACGAAATAGAAGGCGCCTGCAATAAACAGCGGCACAAGGGAGCTGTAGACCTGCATCTGCTGCCTTGCCTTAAGGGTAATTTCTGCGTAGGCAACCACGTTTGCAAGGGAGGTGTCCTTAACGAGGGTTATTATTTCATTTGAGGAAGCAGGAACTATCCGCTTTATAACCTGCGGCAGGATTACACGAAAGAAGGTCTGCCTTTTTGTAAAGCCGAGAGCCGCAGCAGCTTCGTACTGCCCCTTAGGGATAGACTCGATTCCGCCGCGGAAGATTTCCGCAAAATAAGCGGCGTAGTTAAGGGAAAAGGCAGTAAGCACAGCGTAGAACATATAGTTCTCGTCCCTTATATCGAAAAAGCCGAAGAAGTTTTCAAGGAAGGGCGGAAGTCCCTCAATCATCTTTATATAAGGTACAGCGTAGTATACCGCTATAACCTGAAGCATAAGGGGCGTTCCCCTCATTATAAGTATGTACAGGTTTGTAAGCCAGGAAATGGGCTTGAATTTGCACATTTTCAGCATTGCCGTTATCATTCCCAGCGGAATTGCAAACAGCAGCGTTCCCCCGAAAACCTTGAGGGTAGGTATCATATATTCAAGCAGTATTCCGGTTACCTTTAAAATATCTTCGCCGCTCATAAGCCTTTGCCTTTCGTTTTTCTGCGGTAGTGTGATGATATATTACCGCGACATTCCTATTTTATCAGAAAACTTCTGATATTGCAATAGATTAAGGCGAAAAAAACAGGAAATACGCAAAAACTCCCGAAAAACCGAAGGTCTTTCGGGAGCTTACTGCTGTAAAGGCAATCTTACTTAACGGTTGTAATATCCGAGCCGAACCACTTTGTGGAGATTTCGGAAAGCTTACCGTCAGCCTTCATTTCGCTGAGGATTGACTGAACCTTGTCACGCAGAGCGCAGTCGTTCTTTCTGAAGCCGATTGCGTATTCCTCCTGCTCGCCCAGGGTTTCGGGGAGGATTCTGTAATCCTTGCCGTTTGCGGTAATGAGGTAGTTAGCAACTACGGAGTCAAGGAAAACGCCGTCAACAAGACCAACCTCAAGCTGCTGTAAAGCCTCAACGTTGGTTGCGATTGCAGTAATTGTCATTGACTTGCCAAGGTCGGAGCCTTCAAGGATTTCCTGTGCGGTTGAGCCGTTCTGAACAGCAACATTCTTGCCGGTAAGGTCATCGGAAGCCTTGAAATCTGAGCCGTTTGCAACAACGAAAATCATATCGTTCTTCATATAGGGCTCGGAAAGGTTCATAACCTCTGCTCTGGAGGGGCTTACGCTCATTCCGTTCCAGATGCAGTCGATCTTGCCGACCTCAAGGTCGGTTTCCTTTGTGCTCCAGTCGATAGGCTGCTTTACAAGGGTAACGCCGAGTCTTGCGCATACTTCCTCTGCAACGTCGATGTCAAAGCCTACAATCTGGTCGCTTTCATCGGTGAAGCCCATAGGAACGAAGGTAGCGTCAAGTCCTAAGATAAGCTGTTTGCTGTCAAGCACCTTCTGTAAAGACTGGTCTGCGCCGTCTGTTTCGGTATTCTGCTGTGCTGCGGTAGTGGTTTCAGCATTTCCGGAGCCTGAACAGCCTGCGAATGCAAATGTTGCAAGCGCAGCAAGGGCTGTCATAGCTGCAAATAATCTTTTCTTCATAATGTACGTCCTTTCTCTTGGGGCAGCAGTACTGCCCTTTTGTGTTTTGGCTTGTTAAGTATAGCACGCTTAAAGACCGCTGTAAATAGCGGAGCTGCTTTTTCGTAGGATTGCACAAAACCGCAGAAAAAGAAAGCCCGTTTTTAACGCAGGAATGCAATAATCCTGCGGGAAACGGGGGAATACTGCCCTTAAAAAATATAAAAATCTATTCAGGGGCAGGAATTTTAAGGGGCAAATTTCAATATTTCTTATAAAAATAGTACAGAGTTTATTTTTACCCCTTGACAACGGCGGGATTTTTGTTTATAATAATATGGCTAAGCATAAAGGGAGTACTATGCTCCCATGCAAGAATAAAAACGGAGGTATAAAAAATGAAAAGAACATATCAGCCCAAGAAGCGCCAGAGAATGATGGAGCACGGCTTCAGAAAAAGAATGAAGACAGCTAACGGCCGCAAGGTTTTAGCAAGAAGACGCGCAAAGGGTAGAAAGCGCTTAACATACTGATAAACCATGGGAGAATTTTCCAAGGGTTTTTACAGTATTAAAAAGGACCGTGAATTCCGCTTTCTGTTTAAAAAAGGCGAAACCTCAGTTAATTACGGTTTCGTCTGTTATTTTAAGCAGAACAAGCGCCGCAGAAACCGCTGCGGCATTGTAACAAGCAAGAAAATCGGCAAGGCGGTTGTAAGAAACCGCGCAAGGCGGGTTATAAGAGAGGCGTTCCGTATCTTCGACCACGACTTAAGAGAGCTTACGGACAAGCGTTACGATTTTATCTTCGTGGCAAGAACAAAAACCGCGTCGCTTAAATCGACGCAGGCGCTTGGACTTATGAAGTCAAGGCTCCTGCCTCTTGTTGCACCCCTGCCCAAAAATAACGATAAGGGCTAAGAAGCCCACGGACAACAAAGCTGCTTTATGAAATACCTGTTTATCGGATTGATACGCCTGTATCAGATGACCCTGTCAAAGCTGAAGCCGCCTTGCTGCCGCTTTTATCCTACCTGCTCAGCCTATGGAATTGAAGCCATAAGACGTTTCGGAGCAGTAAGGGGCGGCTACCTCACAATAAAGAGGATTGTCCGCTGCAACCCATTCAGCGCCGGCGGCTACGACCCTGTTCCTGAGGAATTTCACTTCTTTCGCAGGGGACGTAAAGAAAAAGACCGCAGCGGCGAAGATAAAGACTAAACAAACGTGCGGAATAACAGAAGGGTGATTTAAAATTAACTGGTTATATTCATTGATAGGTACGCCCCTCGGATATATTATGTGGGCGTGTTACGCTCTTGTCCAGAACTTCGGCTGGGCTATAATTATTTTTACGCTTATTGTAAAGGCGGCGATGTTCCCCCTTAACTTAAAGCAGCAGAAGAATACGGCTGTTTCTGCGCTTTTTACTCCGAAGGTAAGGGAAATTCAGACCAAGTACAGAAACGACAAGGAAAAGATGCAGGAGGAGCTTACAAAGCTCCAGAGGGAAGGCTACAACCCCACAGGCGGCTGCGGCACCATGCTTATTACCTTCCTTATCCTTTTCGGAGTTATCGACGTTGTTTATAAGCCTATGACCCACATGGAGCATTTCAAATCCGAGGACATAAGCGCTATTGTAACAACAGCGGAAAAGATTGATATTACACAGACAATTATGTCAAGTCCCGAGGACTACGCAGTTGTTCTTGAATACCTGAACGGCGGGGATATTTCTTATGTTGAAACTACCGTTAAGGACGAAAACGGCAAGGAAGTAAAGACAAACAACCGTGTTGTTCTCGACAACGAATTCAAAATAGACGAAGTAAAGAAAACCGTAGAATTTACCGCCGAGGACCTTGAAAAGCTGGGCGTTATAGCAACGGACAGCACAATGCTGAGCACTCTTTACGGAAACACCCGTCTTTCAAATCAGATGAGAAGCGCTCTTTCCTCAATTGAAGTGAACTATCGTGCGGAATCCCTTTATCGCGAGCTGCGCGCACTCAACTGCTACGACAGACTTGCGGATAAGACCCTTTTTGAGGCAGAAACAGCGCTGCCCCGGGAAACAATAGACCGCTTTGAAAAGCTCAGCAACAATATCTATTTCTTTGGCATTAACCTGGGAGAGCAGCCCAGCTGGGCATGGAACACCCTTATAATAATTCCTATTATATCCTTCCTGTTCTCTCTGGCTCAGATGTATATTTCCCAGCGCTACAACGAAAAGCAGAATCCCGAGCTTGCGGCTCAGCAGGGCGCAAGCATGAAGATAATGATGCTTACAATGCCGCTTATCTCCCTCTGGATTTCCTTTACCGTTCCTGCGGGAGCAGGTTTCTACTGGGCGATTTCCTACCTCTTCGGTATTCTCCAGATTGTAATTACCAACAAGTTCTGGCCCGCAGACAAAATCCGTGCGGAAGCAAAGGCTAAGATGGAAGCACAGGCTGCAAAAACAGAACGCAAGGCGAAAATAGTAGAGGTTGACGCAGAAGGCAACACCGTAGAAAGAACCGACCGTATTTCCCAGCTTACCCAGAAGGAAATAAGGGAGCTTAACAAGAAGAAGCTTGAAGCGGCAAGAAGAGCCGACGCCGAAAAGCACGGCGAGGAGTACAAGGAAGCGCCTGAGGA
>JBJERK010000039.1:0-5314 GCA_051882255.1 Ruminiclostridium sp. | reverse complement strand
ATTCTGACTATTGAGGAATAAATCTGTGTAAATGCTTTGATTCCGGGGAATATGCTGTATTTTTAGCAGAGCAATTCTTTTGTATATGTAAATGAATTATGCAATAACGGAGGCTGCCCATGAACTATAATAAAACGTTAAAATGTATATCTGTGTTCCTTATAACTGTTCTGTTGGCAGGCTGTACTGCCCAGGACACAGAAAAAATATCAGCGTCCGTGGGCAAAGAAAATGCTGCTTTCGCTGAAAATTCAGTTATCTGTTATCTCGGTCCGGAGGGTACTTACACAGAAGAAGCAGCAAAGCTGTTTTTTGGTGCAGACAGTAATTTTCAGCCGCAGCAGACTGTTTCGGACTCGGTAAAGCAGCTGCTTGAGGGCAAATGTGATTATGCGGTAATACCACAGGAAAATACTATCGGCGGACCTGTTTATGATTATATTGACGAGGTTATTGCGAATGAAGAAATCTCGATTGTGGGCGAGGTAGAGCTGCCCATACGTCAGGCGCTTCTTGTCAGGGAGGGCACGGCTCTTGACGACATAGAAACCGTATATTCCCACAAGCAGGGTATTGCACAAGGGGCAGACTGGCTAAAAAATAACCTCAGCCACGCTGAGGTGGTTGAGGTTTCAAGCACTGCCGAGGGAGCAAGAATTGTTTCAGAAAGCGATACAGGCAGCTGCGCCGCCATAGCCTCCGTTGGTTCGGCAAAGGTTTACGGGCTTACGGTTCTTGCGGAAAACATACAGAATAACGACAACAACAAAACCCGTTTCTATGTTCTTTCCGGCGGCGCTCCTTATGAAACCGCAGCAGACCGTATTGTATTTACCGCCAAAGGCGAAGCCGGAGATTTACCGGAGCTGATAATCGCCCTTGACAGGCAGGGGCTTACTCCCGTATTTATTCACGACCGTACCGAAAAAACTATCCTTGGCAGATATATCTGGCTTATTGAGTGTGAAGGCGGAGATTACAGCAGCTTTACTGCAATAAAAAACAGCGTGAAGCTTGAATTACAATATCGGGGAGCGTTTTCTGTAAAGTAAATACGCTTGCAGACTTTTACAAGAAGGTTATACCCTTTATGCTCCACAAACAGAATAATTAGTGTCTGTTCATCATCCATTAGGACGAATGAGCAGACATTAATTATGCGGTACTGCCTTAAAGAACAATCCGCCATATCAGCAGCCTTGCCGCAAGGTACTTCATTATAGTTTGATATAGTTGTTGACTTTTTATAAAGGAAATGCTATAATTAGTAAAAATATTTATCATGAGGTGTAAGTATGTCTAAGATAAAACAGCGCCTCGAGGCTCGTCAGCCGCTATGGGTCAACTGGTATGTTGACGACTATATCGGCGGCGGCGCTTCATCGGAAGTATACAGGCTTACCGAAAGAAGATTCGGTCAGATTTCGGCAGTAAAGGTAATATCCTGGAATATCAAGAAAATGACTGCCTGCTCTACAAGCGCAGCATTAAGCTCCCTCAAGGAATTCAGAAAACGTGCCGAGAGCGAAATACGGGTTATGTATGAGCTTCAGAGCTGCCCCTATATCGTACATTGTAAAAATCACGATTTCTGGGATTACTATGACGAGGATATGAACTTAGTCGGCTTCGACGTTCTTATACAGATGGACTATTGGAGCTGTCTTCAGGAGCTGCTGTTCGAGAACGGGAAGGCTTTAAAGGAAAGCGACGTACTTAAATTCGCAAGGAATATCACCTCCGCCCTTGTGGCAGCTCATTCGAAGGGGATAATCCATAGGGATATTAAGCCCGAAAATATTTTTCTGGACAATATGGGCAACTACCTTCTGGGGGATTTCGGAGTTTCAAAGCAGTCCGACAACGATTTTTTAAGCACCACTACCGGCACAAGACCCTTTATGGCGCCCGAGATTTACAGCCGTCGGAAGTACGACAGGACGGTTGATATTTACTCTCTCGGAATAGTTATGTACATGCTGCTCAACAACAACAGGCTTCCCTTTATTACAGAGCAGATGAACTTCAACGAGGCGCAGGAGGCGGTTTACGAAAGACTGAGCGGAAAGCCCATAGAACCCCCTGCACACGGAAGCGAGGCTCTTAAGAAAATCGTTATGAAATGCTGCGCTTTTAAGGCGGAGGACAGATTTTCGTCAGCCTCCGAGCTGCTTGAGGCTCTGAACGGGGTTGTAATCGGAGAAAATGACGAATTTTTAGGTGCAGTAAGCCGTAAGCCGAAAATTGATATTGCTCCCGTAAGAAACGATACGGCAGAGGCTACCGAGCTTATAACTCCCGCCCCCGAGGTCAGCAAGCCCGTTCCCGAGGTGAGCAAGCCTGCTCCCGAGGTCAGCAAGCCCGTTCCCGAGGTCAGCAAGCCTGCACCCGAGGTCAGCAAGCCCGTTCCCGAGGTCAGCAAGCCCGCTCCCGAGGTCAGCAAGCCTGCACCCGAGGCTAATAAACCCGTCGATATTATTGGGCGCATGGATACCGGCGATGTTTTTGCAGAGCCGGACAGGGCTTTGGAAAATATCGCTTCCAACCCTGTAATTGAGGAAACCGTGGCTATTTTCGGGCAGGAGGAGAATACCCCTGTTCCCGTTTATGAAAAGGCGGCTGAACCAAAGAAGGACGTTGGCGCTTATGTTTTTGATTACAATTCCTTAGCGTCGGAGGAGGACGAAACAGGCAAAGCACGCAAAAAGTCGGGAAGGATAGCTGTACTGGCTGCAATTATCGCTGTTGCCGTTATTACTGCAGGAGGCGCGGCAATCGCTTTAATTACAGGCGGCAATTTGTCTTCCCCTTCTGTTTCCGCCGACAGTGTTATTATCGGCAATCAGGCTTACGATATTAAGAGCAAGGCTGTTATTCTTGAAGACGTGGATTTTACCGACAGCGATTTATCAGAGCTTTCAAGGCTTACAAATCTTGAAAGCCTTGAAATAAGAAGCTGCTCCTTTGAAGCCCTTTCCGGTAACGTAAAGGCGGATAATTTCAAGCGGCTTAAATCGGTGTATATATCCGACTGCAAAAATAATACGGCGGCCTTTATTGGCAGTCTTCCCGATATTTATTACGCTGAGGTTTTAAGCCTTGCAGACGTAAGCTTTGAGGATGGCGAGCAGTTTTCCGTAGATTTCAATAAGTTCAGGAAGCTTAAATCGCTGTATCTTACCGATACCGTGAATGTTGTTATGGAGAATTACGCAGGCAATAAAACCCTTGAAAAGATAGTGATTAACAATATGTCTGCAACCAATGAAGAATGTCTGGAATTTGTCAATAGCTTTGAAAATCTTAAATCTTACCGGGTAAATGATTTAAGCCGGAATTAATAGCTCCTGCACCCAAAAATAGCAGGATAAAAAAGAAGTTCATAAAAGGTTGGTAATATGGATTCGGATAAGTACAGAATAGCTGTCTGCTCGGACAGGGGTCTGGTGTGCGGGCAGAACGAGGATAACGGGTTTTTGTACAGCGATACGGTAAACAGCCGCGACAACGGCACATTATCGGTAAAAGCGCCCTTTCTTGTGGGAGTATGCGACGGTATGGGCGGAGAAGCCTGCGGCGGGGCAGTCTCGGGTATTGCGGCGGCTTATGCGGGAATGCTTTTTGAGGAGCTTCGGAGGGCTTCGGGCGCTGATGAAATAAACAGCGCAGTGGAAAAATACGTTGAAGCTGCGAACAGCCGCATAATCGAAAGGCTTGATGAATGTTCCGAGGGTCGGGGCGGGACTACCTTTGTTTTCGCCTACGTTGAGGAAGGCGGAAGGGTTTATTCCTTCTCCCTCGGGGACAGCAGGCTGTACGCATATCAGGCTTCTGCTCTTCGGCAGGTTTCCAGCGACCATACGGTGGCTATGAGAAAATACCGCATGAACCTCTGCACAAGGGAAGAGGCGGAAAAAAGCCCGGACAGCCACAAGCTTACCCTTTTTCTCGGCGCAGACACACAGCGCATGGGAATGAAGCCCGAGATATACCCGCCCTTTACAATAGAAAAAGGGGAAAGGATAATGCTTTGCTCCGACGGAATATATGATATGTGCGGCTTTCAGCAGATAGAAGGGATTATTTCTTCCGAGGAAGGCGATAAGGCAAGAAAGCTGGTTATGTCGGCTCTCAATAACGGCGGAATTGATAATGCCACCTGTATAGTTGTTGAGCCTGAATAAATTAAAGCCCGATTTTTCGGGCTTTTTTTATTGCAGTAACCGAAAATTACGTTATCCTGCAAAAATTCAGAGTAAAAAGTTTGCTTTGGTATTGATTATTTTTTCGTTTTGTGGTATAATAATGGTGCGACACAACTGAATACTTATCACAAACACAGTATACACTTTTGCTATAGGTAAAAGTGCATGCTCTTTTTTCGTATACTTTGTTTGTGTGTGTTCGAAAGTTGTGTCGCAGCAATCGGAGTGATGCATTTTTCGGTGCGTAGCTTCGGCTGCGCACTTTTTTATTATAAGGAGAATACGAAAAATGAGGAAGAAACTTTTAAGCGTGGCACTTGCAGCTTCCCTTGTTCTTGGCTTTGCAGGATGCGGGAAAACAGAAGAAACGGTAAATGTCGAAACTGAAGATTCTTCGGACGTATTAGACGGTTATATGGACCCTTGGTATCCAAATTCTGACGATGAGCTTGTAGTGCCGCCGGATTCGGATTTTGAGTACGAGTATGACGCAGTGCTTAATCGGGTAAAAATCTGGGACTATTTAGGCAGAGAAAAAAAGATAAAAATTCCATCTGAGATTGACGGAGACCCCGTTAAGTCTGTTTCACTGCACAATAGTTCACTTGAAGTTGTTGAATATCCCGATAGCATGACTACTATAGAAGGTTCGTTTGCGTTAGGGTTACGCAAGGGTGATTTCGATGGTTGTTACAACCTAACGAAAATAATCCTGCCCGATGGCGTTAAAGAGATTGGTTATTATGCGTTTGATAAATGCGGCATGAAGGAGATAGAAATTCCCGACAGTGTTACATTCATTGATGGCGGTGCATTTGCACTATGTGAAAATCTTGAACGAATAACGCTGCCGGAGTCTATAACAAGCATTGGTAGTCAAACATTTTATTGTTGTAGCAGCCTTAAGGAAATTACTATTCCTGACAGCGTTAGAAAAATAGATGATATGGCGTTTTATTATTGCGAAAAATTAAAGAGCTTAACTCTCCCCGACGGCGTTACTTCCATAGGAGATAATGTGTTTAGCTGCTGCGATGCCCTTACCGTTACATACAAAGGCAAAAACTACAATTATTCAAATTGGGACGATTTATACAAAGCTATAAACG
>JBJERK010000038.1:0-5316 GCA_051882255.1 Ruminiclostridium sp. | reverse complement strand
TTACGGGAACCTCTGTAACCTCAACGCCGTTGTACTTAAGCGTATAGCTTGCAAGAATTGCTGCGTCATCGCCTGTTGCAGACTCGGTAATGTAATATGCTATTGCATTGCCGCTTGCGTTGTTAATCGGAAGGTTATCGAATATAACGCTGTTCTCTGTGGCAGTATTCATTGTCTTGCTGTCGACAAGCGCTCCGTCGCCGTATAAGCTTATTGTAAGCTGACCCGGCTTTACAGCGCCGGCTGTGAGACCCTCCCACGCCTTTACTACTGTAAGGCTTCCTGTTGCCGGCTCAGGTGCAGGAGCATTATACTCGTTGGTTATTGTTACCGTTTCGCCTGCCGCTGTTACGGTTACGGGAACCTCTGTAACCTCAACGCCGTTGTACTTAAGCGTATAGCTTGCAAGGATTGCTGCGTCTGCGCCCGAGGCGGATTCGGTAATCTTGTAGCTTATAGGAGTGCTTACGATTTCGCCGCTGCTGTTTACAGAATACTTTTTAAGGGGAATAGCGGTAAATACGGCCCGGTCGCCTGTTCCTGCAACATTAATATCCTTAGTATAGCTGCTGCCGTCGTCGCCTGTAAGGGTTATTGTGATTGTTGAAGGCTTCGCTGCGCTTTCTCCTGCCCATACTTTATTAACAGTAAGACTTCCCAGCTCGGGAGTATAGGTGTTTGTAATATCGAAGGAAAGCTGCTGTGGTGCCGCATTAACAACACCGCCGCCTATATAATCGCTGCCTGAAATAACGCTTCCGTCCAGCTTGTAGGAAGCGGTATAGCCCTCAACCTCAACCTCGCTTACATTATAAGCATATTCGGTACCGTCAGCGTCCTTGGTAAGAAGGCTTCCGGATTCAAATTCCCAGTTGCCCGACTCGTCAGGCTGAATGACGTATGTCTTCGCGTAGTCAGCGTCGGGAGAGCCGTTCTTTGTTCTCTTTATAACTACCGTTACCTTTGCAGGCACTAAGCTGCTGTTTGTATCGTTGCTCCAGAGCTTGCTGCCGCTTAACTCGATATACGCCTTGTTCTCGTCGAAAACATAGTCCGCGGTGGAATGATAGGTGCTGTCGTTTATAAGGGCAACGCTGCTTACGTTGTTTGCGCCCTGTCCCTCTACCATAACGGAATTTGCAAACTTTTCGCTTATCTCGCTATCCGAAGGATTTTCACTCTTGCCTATCTGCTTTACATCAACATTGTATTCAATTCTGTAATACCTGCTGTTTTCAAGAGTAAATACAATGGTATTCGTTGTGGAGTCATAGGTGTAGGAAGCGCCTGTTGAGGGGGAGACTGTAACAGAGCTTTCCGAAAGGTCAAGCCTTGAACCCAGCTTATCGGTTACGGTAATAGTATCTCCCGTTCCGATTTTAACTTCATCCTTGTTAATGTCGATATAATAGCTTGCGTAAGCGTCTCCGCCTGAAACGCCCTCGGCGGAAATTCCCTTATATACTATTTTTTCGGGATTTGATTCAATTGTCTGGCTAACGGTTACCTCGTCAAGAACCGTACCGCCGGCGGATACAACCGCGCTGTTCATAAAGGTTTTGGACTGGGAAACGGAGTTGAACTCAGCGGCATATTCCTTGGTCATTTCTGTTGCATAGGCAACGGAAGCGAAAAATCCGCCTGAGGATGAAAGCTTCTGAGCCAGAGCGTCGTCAAGAGCTATCCTGAAGATTACGGTCTGTCCGCTTGCGGAGGTTGTAAGATAGCCCTGATTTGCAGCATTACTGTAATCAACATAGTATGTATTATCGGAAATTCCCAGCTTTGCGCTTCCCGGAACATAGGAAAGACCGTCGGGGATTGTATCGGTGATTGTTATAACGTCCCCTGCGGAGTAGGTATGATTTGCGGCATAAACGTTAACGTACCAGCCCAGCGGGTTGATTTTTCCCGTTGTGTCAATAAGCTCGCCAACATTTGAGTAAGCGAATTTATCTGCGGAGATTTCCGCAGTATATACGTCCTCGCCGCTGTCGCTTATAGACGTATCATCGGTAAGAGTAATATTTACGTTTGCCTTATTCTTGTAGAAAAGAGAATGAGAGCCGCTTATAAGCGTATTGTACTCTAAGCTTATGGTCTTGCCTCTGTTGGCTTCTGCAAATCCGGGCTTAAGAGTAAACTCGAACCATGTGACTGCGCCTGTACCCGAATAATCGTTATCGCTGATTGCTCCGATAGCGTCCGCAGTCTGAACAAGGGTTCCGGTACCGTCGTAAATCTTAAGGCTGCTTAAATCAACGGTATGCGTTCCGGGCTTTTCGCTCCATTCCGCCGTGCTGTCGCTGATTTTTACAGTGCCAAGCTTGTTTGTATCCGGGATAGTAACTTCTGCTCTCCATGTAATTACGTCTCCCGAAACCGACTTTACGCTCTTTGTGATATAATCGGTAACGGCGGGAGTTGTACTAACCGAGGTCTGTGTGCCGTACTCGTAGTCGTATCCGTCAAACTTCGCCTTTGCCTTGTTTGTAAAGGAAACGGCGGAAATAGACTCCGAATATTCCCGGTCAAGCTCTGTGTAATATGTAAGCTCATATCTTCCGTCGGAGGTTTCAATAAAAGCAGACATGGGCACGGTAAAGGTTCCGTCGCCGTTATCCACGGCTCCGCTTATTGCAGGAACTATGTCTGCAAAGGAAAGCTTACCGTCAAGGGTATCGGTAAGGATAAAATCGGTACCGGTAAGCATATTCGGGGTAACGGTAACCGTCCACTTTATCCTGTCGTTATCCGCTCCCTCAATGATGCCTGTCTTGCTGACATAGGGAGTCTGATAGGAGGGATAGCCTGTTGCTTCGGTGCGTTTCTTATCGTTATAGTAAACCTCCGCCTTATTTTCCTTTACTATGCCGTTTTGGTCGGGATTAAGGGCGTTTCCTGCGTCGATTTCAACCGAATAGGTAATAACGGTAGGGCTGTTTCTGTCTGCACTTACCGTGCCGATATTGATTTGTGCGCTGCCGGCAGAGGCAGTAGGGGAAACGGGGCTGCCGTTTACCTGCATATTGGTTATGCTGCCCTTATAGACAGAGCTTTCGCCTACAGGGTATATATCCTTTACAATTACGTTTTCAGCCCCTATTCCGTTGGTGCTGTAAACCTTGATTTCAAAATCCTGATAGTACTTGTCTCCCGACTTTCTGAAGGAGACCGCCGACTTTGAAGCGGAAAATGAAGGAACAGTATCGGGAGCATTGAGAATTACGGACTTACCGAAATACTCGATTGTAAAGTCTCCCTCTTCGTCAACCGCCACAGAGCTTAAATCAATTACGCCGTCGAGACTGCATGAGCCGGAACGGCCGCTGTGTCCCTCTATAAGCTCTATGTATATATCCTGTCCGATTACCTTGTAAATGGCAATAACATTTCCCTCTGAATCGCGGGCTTTCAGCTCCTGCTCATTTATGGAAATGCCCTTGAGCTGGTCTGCCATATTGTACTTGATAGTTACGGGCGGGTTGGGAACGGTGCCGTTTGAAAGGGACCACTCAAGAGAGAGCGACAGCAAATCGCCGTTATGAACCTTCTGTCCTTCTGTAATAGGCGCATTGTTTATGCTTGCCTCCGCCGAAACAATTGTAAGAACCTCGTTTCCGTTAACCGGTTCTCCCTCGGCAGCAGCGCTGAATGGAGTAATTCCCGAGAAAATGAGCATTACTACAGACATAACAGCGCTTAATGCTCTTAATACCTTTCTTTTCATATCATATCCTCCATGTTATAATATATCATTTTGGCATAATCAGCTTATTATAAGTAATAAAATTATAGCATTACAAATCGCGGCTGTCAATATTATAATATTTTTTTGTATAAATTAACATTTTTTCCGGCAAAAATTGTATATTTCAGCAATTAAGCGGTTGGCAGCAAAGCAGCAGAAGCCACCGCTGTTCCCTTTTCCGCCGAAAGGGTAAAGCTTCCGCCGTACTTTGCGGTTATCTTTTCGATTATGTCCAGCCCGCTTCCGTGGAAGCTGCCGTCGTTCTTGGTGGTTTTCGGCTTTGTGCCCTGCTTTATCTCCCTTTCCGAGGAGTTTTCGGCAGTAACAAAAATTACCCCGCTCTTTCTGCCTGCAAAAAGACGTACAAAACCGTTTTTACAGCCCGCCGCCTCCCTTATTGCGTTGTCCAGCAGGTTTGCAAAAAGGGAACATAAATCAACTCTGTCAAAGGGAAAGCTTTCCGATACGTCAATTTCGGCAGAAAACTCAACTCCTATGTGCTGTGCCTCCTGCTGCTTCTGCCAGATAACCGTATTTATTATAGGGTTGGTGCAGAACATTGGAACGGCGGTTTTTGACGCTCTTCCCTTGATTTCGCTGAGCATTGCCTCGCCGTCGCTGCGGGAAATATCCTCGTTTAAGAGGGACTCCGCTACTGCCACAATATTATTTATATCGTGACGATATTCCCTTATCTCAGCAAATTTTTCCGAAAGACTGTCGTAGTAGTCAAGCTGCGCCTGCATCTGCTTTTCCATTTCCGCCATGCTCCGCTCCATATCCTGTACCCGGTCGTTCTGCTTAAGCCCGAAATACAGGATTATATCCGAAATTACGGATATTATAAGGGCAATTATGAGAATTTTATTTGACAGCAGGTAGGTTCCCATATCCTGCCACGCTCTGTAGACGCAGGCAAAAAAGAACATCATCTGCCCGAAGGGGAACATCCAGAAATATCCCACGCTTTTTATGTGCCTGCGCTTAAGCGTCTTGTTCCATATCAGCAGGATAAGCCCGAAGCAGCAGTACAGCAGAATGTCCAGAATAATCGTATATATAACCGAAACCCATGTGTAGGGGAATACCTCCGTAGGGTAATACCCAAGCATATCAAATACTATCGTTGTAGTAACAACCGCCATAAAGCCTATGCCCAGCTGCTCAACCGCAACGGCGAAAAGACAGATACGCTTTTTCTCCTTAAACGCCGTAAGCGCAACAATAGTCAGCATTCCTATCATCATAAAGGTTCCGGTATCCTTATTCAGAAGGAGCTTATAAACAGGCGGCAAAAGCCCGATTACCGAGGGAATAAGCACAATAATCGCCCTGTTGTATTTAGGCGTGAGGAATGCGGAGATAATGATGAAATAGGAAATCCACTGGAATACATCGTGTAGTAAATAGTACAGAATATCAATAAGAACCTGCTCGTCCATAGGCTTCTCCTTTTTATGCAGTTTTATTTGTGGGCAGCAGTGCTGCACAAGCCGCCGCTGTTCCCTTATCCGCCGAAAGCGTAAAGCTTCCGCCGTACTTTGCGGTTATCTTTTCGATTATGT
>JBJERK010000037.1:0-5323 GCA_051882255.1 Ruminiclostridium sp. | reverse complement strand
AAAACCGAGGCTCTCCGCCAGCGACTTTTTTATACCGAATACCACAGGCGACGTGGATATGGATACATCGTGCTTGATAATATGTTTCTCGTCACCCAGAGAGAGCCATATGCTTGACGCAGGCCATACCGCGTCATAATCATCCGCACCGTTTTTCAGCTCGTTCATAATATCCACCGAGCCCTTGTAGGTCATCTCAATGCCCACGCCTGTTTTTTCGGAGCATTTTGCAAGAATTTCCGAAAGCTCCTTATTCTCCGAGCCGGATAAAATCCTTATTGTGCCGCTTTGAAAAACACCGCCGGAAAAGCTGTTCTCCGAGGCGTTTTTCCCGGAAGAACGGCAGGAGGAAAGAACTACTGCACATAAAATTAAAAACAAAACCGCAAAGCTTACCTTTTTCATATACGACCGCCTGTAATAATAGATTTACTATATTATAGTAAGGCGTTGTAAAGTCGGTAATCGCAGTTTTGAAAAGTTTCTGTAAAATATAGGCAATACCGCATAATTATTGCCGTGCGATTACGCAGTCAGATTGTACAGAAATTTTGCGGGCATACTAACGTATGTAAAGAAATTTCTGTGCAAGATGACGGAAAATATGCAAGTAAGCGTGCGGCAAAGGCGACAACCGTTAATTGTGCGGTGTTGCCTATAGATTGCGGCGCTGCCTTTACATAAACGTAAAGAAGGGAGCCGTTTAATTCATAAAAGCGTCCTCTTGTTCAGCCGGTTATGCGGCAATACCCCATAATTGTTCCTCATATTGCGAGGTGCATATTATCGGGATAACTATTCATCAGTTATTATTCATCGGTTTCATCTCCGCCGGATAATTGACATCGGGTGCGGCGAATGGTATAATGTGGTTAACAGGCGGGTAATCTGTTCCGGATAACAGGAGGCTGAAGCTTATATTTTTGTGCGGCAGGCTTATTGCAAATATAGGGCAGTAATGGCTTTCTATAAGGAAATCCGATTATTCCATATATCTTATCTCACGAAAAGCGAGGTGGACTGCAATAAAAAGAATAAACAGCGCTTTTATCTACGCCGCTATCGCCGTAATTGCGGCAGCCCTTCTGCGGCAGATAGGTTTTCGGACAGAAGGAGCTCTTGAGTGGTTCAGCGAGTTCTTCCGCTCCGTTATATATGCGGGGCTGTTCGGTATATGGGGCATTTCCGTCCGCAGACGGATTATCCAGCCTCAGGTGCGCCGCTATCTTACGGCGATTTCCGCCCTTATGGTGTTCTGGGTAACGGTAAGAACAATTAAGTATATGTTTGCGGAAAATCCGTGGATACTCCGACAGCTCTGGTATCTGTACTATCTGCCTATGCTGTTCATTCCCTGTCTTGCGGTGTTCGTCGCTTTGTCGCTTGGAAAGCCTGACAGCTTCCGTCTGCCGAAGTGGACGGTGTTTCTCTACATACCAACTGCCGCCATTTTTCTGCTGGTTCTGACCAACGACCTTCATCAGCTTGCCTTTGTTTTCCCCGAAAATGCGGCTGTATGGGGAAATGAATACCGCTATTCGGCGGTGTATTTTCTTGCAATAGGCTGGCTGTCGCTATGCGCTCTGGCTGCAATTTCCATTATCCTGATAAAGTGCCGTATTCCCGGAAGCCGCAGGTTTTTTCTGCTGCCCTTTGTTCCAGTAATATTGGCATTGATTTACGGAGTCCTGTATATTTTCCGTGTGCCGTGGCTTAAGCATATTGCAGGCGATATGACCGTTGTGTTCTGCCTGCTTATTACCGCCGTGCTTGAAAGCTGTATTGCCTGCGGTCTTATTCAGAGCAACACAGGCTATGATGAGCTGTTTATGGTGAGCAGGCTCGGCGCACAGATAACGGATAAGGAAAATACCCTGCGCCTTGCAGGACCAAATGCACCCCAATTAACCGAAGAACAGAAAATAAGCGCAGAAAAGCACCCTGTTGCGGCGGATAAAAACAGGATTGTGAAAAGTCAGCCCATTCGTTTCGGGCATGTTCTCTGGCAGGAGGATATTACCGAGCTTGCAGAAGCAATAGAACAGATTGAAGAAAACTGCCGGAACCTTGCTGAGCGCAACCGTATCCGTCAGGAGAATCTGGAAACCCGGAAGAAAATCCTTGCCCTTCAGGAGAAGAACCGTGCAACCGACCTGCTGCACAAGGAAACGGCAGAGCAGATTGACCTTATCGACCGTATGCTTACCCGGTACGATACGGAAACGAATGAGGCGGAGCGCCGCAGACTGCTTGCAGAAGCGGCGGTTGTAGGCGCATACATAAAGCGATACGGCAATCTGCTTCTTATCGGCGAAGGCAGGAAAACAGCGGATATACGGGATTTGTCAAGGTGCTTTGAGGAGTCCTTTGTAAATCTTGAGCTGCTGGATATAAGCTGTCTCTGTTCGATGCCCTCGGATATTACGCTTATGGCGAAGGATATGCTTCGTGTATACAGCGCCTTTGAAGCAGTGCTGGAGAATTGCCTTGATAGTCTTAAATACGTCTGGGTCAACGCCCGTGAAAGCAGGGACTGTATTTTTCTTAATATTGAATTTGTCTGCAGTACCGACCTTTCGCCCTTTGCGTTATCGGCGGACTCTTTTTCCCGGGAGGACGGCGCTTACCGCTTCGCTTTCAGATTGCAGAGAGGCGGTGAGGAGAAATGAAAATAGTAAGTTTTTTCGATAAAATCAGGGAAAAGCGCCAACTGCGGGTTGCAGTAAAGGAAGCGCTTGATACGCTTCCCTCCGCTGTCTGCTATTTTACCTCCGAGGGTACGGTAAAGCTCTGCAACAGGGCAATGTACTCTCTTTTCAGGCAAATTGCCCAGTGCGATTTGCAAAGCCTTGCGGAGCTTAAGGAAGCGCTGGAGGGCTGCGATAGAACTACAGGTATAATACGGGAAGGAAATGTGTTCCTTTTCCCGGACGGGCGGGCATGGCAGTATTCCGAAGGGGAAGTAAGAACCGGGGACGGCGAGGCTTTTACCGAAGCGGTGTTCAGCGATGTGACCGAGCTGTACGAAAAGCGGCGTGAGCTTCAGAAGCAGTCAGTAGAGCTGAAAAATATGTATCGTGAGCTGAAAATCCTGTCGGATAACGTGCTGGAAATGACCAGAGAGCAGGAAATCCTCAATCTGAAATCCCGGCTGCACGACCAGATGAATATGGGAGTTGCCGCAATACGGCAGATTTTAAGGCAGAACACCACCTCCGAAAAAAACGCTGCCGCCGTTATGCAGTTCCGCCGTGCTATCCGTGTCCTTCAGGAGGAAAACGCCTGCCCCGGGGACGATATGGCGGAATTTATACGGGACGCAGCGGTGTCGGGTATTCGTGTGGAAATCAAGGGGGATTTGCCGACGGCTGAGGAGCAGCTGCACCTGCTGCTGCCGATTATGCGGGAGGCCTGCGTAAACGCCGCCCGTCATGCAGACGCTTCGGCGCTGTATATTGCAGCAGAGCAGACGGAGACTGCCGTTATCCTTCGAATCACCAACGACGGCAGACAGCCCGATACTGAAATCACTCCAAGAGGCGGTCTTGCCGATTTGGGAAAAAGCATTTCTGGAGCAGGCGGCAGTATTAAGATTTATTCTGCTCCCCGATTTATTCTGAAAGTAACCCTGCCGCTAAGCACAAATAAAACGCAACAGGAGGCGACGGTATGACAAAGGTACTTGTAATCGACGACCAGCGTATTGCCAGAGAATATATGGAAAACGTGGTGAAAAGCAGCGAAAACTATGAGCTTGCGGGAAGTTTGTCCAAGGCGGATCTTGCAGCTACCGTCTGCCGCAGAAGCGATGTGGATATGGTGCTGATGGACGTCTGCACCCACGGAGCAAAGGACGGTATAGAAGCAGCCGCCGAGCTGAGGGAGCTGTTCCCGCGGCTTAAAATAATCGTTGTTACCTCAATGATGGAGGAAAGCTATATAAAGCGGGCAAAGAAAGCGGGAGCGGACAGCTTCTGGTACAAGGAGGCAAGCCCCGAGGATCTGATTACGGTAATGGACGCTACTGTAAAGGGAAAGCAGATGTGGCCCGATGATACTCCTGTCGTAAAGCTTGGCGTTACCACCAGCGATGATTTTTCGGAAACGGAAATAAAGGTGCTCCGTCTTGTCTGCGAGGGGCTTGAATACAGCGAAATTGCAAAGGAGCTTAATTATACCAAGGATAATGTGAAATACCATATCCGCAATATCCTGCAAAAAACAGGCTATACCAATAAAACTCAGCTTGCAATCGCCGTAACAGGCAAGCGCTTTATTATCCCGAAGCTGTTTGACGAGCAGGACTGACTTAAAAAATAATTTACAGGCAATCCCGACTTCTGCTGCGAAGTCGGGATTTTTCTATGCTAATCAGTTAAAGTTTACCCTTTTGGGTAGGGAAAACCGGAATGTGTTCTGCTATAATGATAACAGAATAGCAATTCCATAATTATTTATCGGACGTTAAAAATCCGGGAGGTGACGATGATATTGCGGAGAGTTGTTATTGATATGCAGAACGCTTTGTTTGCAGACGCAGTTGCGGGCGCTCTGCTTAAATTTGATTCCAATTTTGACCCTGTTCTGAGCGAAAGCCCCGATAAGACCCTGTCGCTTTGCAAAACGGTGCTTGCAAACGTTCTGATAATGGAGGTTACAGCATACGCACCCTACAGTATGGAGGAGCGTATGGAAATCCGCAGCGGGCTGAGAAAAATCAATCCCGACTGCAAAATCGTGCTGGTAGTAGATGAAAACACCGATAAAAAGCTTGCGGATAAGGTTCGCCAGGCAAAGAAGGACGGGCTGATTGACAGCTTCATCTACGAATCCACCTCTTCAACCTATCTGTCGGCGGTAATTGACGCACTTTAAAAGGAGATGGCGTAAACCTGCATTTAAAGTCAGAAACAGAAAATATCATATATTTTTTGTAAATTTTATATCATGAATCGGCTTATATTTGCCGGAGAAAGGAATTATTATGAAAACTTATGTTAAGAGAGCAGCAGCGGCATTTTTCTGCGTCGCTATGTTAGCAGTCTGCGCTTCCTGCGGAGCTAAGGACAACAACCTTGGAAAGTATAACGGCACCAAGGTAAGCATTATGGATATGGGCGAAAAGTCTATGAGCGAGGTATTCGAGGGCGGAGATAACTATATCGAGCTTAAGGAAGACGGAAAGGGAACATTCGCTATGGGCGGCGATACAGCTGAGCTTACCTGGAAAACCGAGGGCGAAAAGATTACGATAAGTGTTGGCGAGCTTGGAGAAGCAAACGGAACTATAAAGGACGGCGTTATTGAAACCGATTTCTTCGGC
>JBJERK010000036.1:0-5354 GCA_051882255.1 Ruminiclostridium sp. | reverse complement strand
CAGAACATTTTGTTCTAAAAACAGTTTAGCACAAAATGTTCCTTTTGTCAATAGCCCATTTTGTTCCGTGATATAATATGTAAAATATGCACAAAATAAGGAGAATTTTATGTATAGATTGAAATATCTGCGGGAAAGCGAGCTTCTTACGCAAAAGTATGTTGCAGAAAAAATATTCTGTAGTCAGCGGGCATACTCCTACTACGAATCGGAGGAGCGGGATATACCAACCCAGACCTTAATAAGACTTGCGGATTTCTACAATGTTTCTGTTGACTATATCCTCGGAAGAACGGAAAATCCGAAGGTCAACCGATAGCCTTAAGCTCCCGCACCTGAAATAATAGTCCCCAGCCTATGGACTTTTTCGACAATTTGTGCTATACTTATTAAATATAGTAAAAAGTAACAGGAAAATTCAGTTGCTAAGGCACGTTGTTACCATGGGGTGATTTTTATTGAAACCATCGCTTAAAAAGCTTATCGCCGTTATTACGGGAATTGTACTTAATATATCCGGACGTCTTATCGCCCAGAGCTTCGGTCTGCCGATATGGCTGGATATGACGGGAACCTTTGTTGCCGCCGATATTGCAGGCTTCCCCGGGGCGCTTATTGCCGCCCTTTCCGCAAACATTTTCTTCGGTACAGCAAGCCCGATACGGCTGGTGTACTGTGCAGTAGGCGTAATTGCTGCTGCTCTTATTACATATTTCGTAAAGAAGGGCTACCTGCTTAACCCGCTGAGAGCAGCCCTTGCAAGCTTCTGGCTTGGAATAATCTGCACGATTGCCTCCACTCCCATAAACCTTATCTTCTTTGAAGGCTATACCGGAAACAGCTGGGGAGATACCCTTGTGGATATGCTTATATGGTACGACGCTCCACACTGGGCAGCAGCTATGGCTGGACAGGCTATCGTTGAGGTGGTTGATAAGCAGATATGCGTTCTTATCGCCTGCCTTATAACCCTTACCTTCCGGCTTATCAAGAAGCATAAGGACAAGAAAATGGCTGCCGCAAAGACCGCTTCCCTTATTGCAGCGGCAGGTATCGCCCTTTCCGGCGCTTCCCTTATGTTCGGGGTAAATACTTCGGCAGAGGGCGGCGAGAATGCTGCTGAGGCGCAGGAAGAGGAAGAGGAGGAAAACGACTCCGCTTACCTTAACTTTGTTGAAAATATATACGATAACACCACCGGTATGATTTCCTCCGAGGCAAACGTTATCTGCGAAACAGACGACGGATATATCTGGGTAGGAAGCTACGCAGGTCTTACAAGATACGACGGAAACCAGTTTGAATTTATCCGTGAGGGCGGTCTTGTAAACGTTGTGGGCATGATGACCGACAGCAAGGGACGGCTCTGGATAGGCACAAACGACGCAGGTATCGCAAGATACGAAAACGGAGAGTACACCTACTTTACCGAGAAAGACGGACTGCCAACAAACTCGGTGCGCTGCTTTGCCGAGGACAACGAGGGCAACGTTTATGTGGGAACAAGCGAAAAAATCTGCAAGTTCGACGCTGACGACAATATAGAAATATCCTCGCAAGACATAAATTTCGTAAAGTACATGACCGTTTACAAGGATATGCTTGTGGTTATGGACAATAACGGCTGCGTTTACGCAATCGACGGGGACAGGAAGCTTACGCTGGACAGTGCGGGAATGGGAGATTACTTCTACTACTGCCTTGCCCCCACCTCGAAGGGTCTTATGCTGGGCACGGAAACAGGCGAGCTTTTCAGCGCCGAGATTACAACGGGCAGGATCGTGCTTAAAGAGAAGTTCGATATAGGAGCAGACCAGATTTCCGCAATTTTTGAGGACAGCAGCAAACGTATATGGATAGCCCAGCGCCTTGAAACAGGCTATATCGGACAGGACGGAAAGTACCAGAGAGTAAAATTCAAGGGCTTCGACTCCTCGATAGTATACTTCCACGAGGATTATCAGGGCAATCTCTGGCTTGCCTCCTCCCACTACGGCGTTATGAAGCTTTCGGAAAGCCCCTTCCTTGACGTATTTGAAAAGGCGGGAGTAAGCTCCTGTGTTGTAAATGCAGTAGAATACTACGACCGCACATATATCTGCGGCACGGACAACGGTATTGTGGCATTTGACAAAAACGGGGTTTCAGATAAATTTGCAAAGCTCAGGAAAATGACCGACGGGTACAGGGTGCGCTGCCTTTATGCAGATATTGACGGAAGTCTTTGGGTATGCACCTACGGAGGACTTTTCAGATACAATCCCGACGGCAGCATACGCCAATACACCACCGAAACCGATAAGGTTACAAGCGACCGCTTCAGGTGCATTATCCGCCTTTCCGACGGTACTGTTGCGGCAGGAACCTCCAACGGCATAAATTTCTTTACAGAGGGCGAGCTTACAGCCGCTCTTGACTCCGGCGACGGGCTTGCAAACACCCAGATTCTCTGCCTTGCGGAGGGTCCCGACGGTTCTCTTTGGGCAGGAAGCGACGGAAGCGGAATTTATGTTATATCCGAGGGCGGTCTTATTAAGAACTATACCGCAGAGGACGGACTTTCCTCCGAGGTTGTGCTCCGTATAGTCCCCCACGAGGACGGCTTTCTTATTGTAACCAGCAACGCCCTCTGCCACATGGATTCAAACGGAAATATAAACCGGCTTTCGGATTTCCCCTACTTCAATAACTACGACATAATAATAAACGGTAAAAAAGCCTATGTAACCTGCAGCGCAGGTCTTTACGAAACCACGGTTTCCGAGCTTTGCAGCGGCGGCGGCAATTACAAGCTATACTCTGCGGGAGAGGGTCTGCTTTCGGGACTTACGGCAAATTCCTGGAATTATCTTACCGCCGACGGAAGGCTTTTCCTTTGCAGCAACAGCGGCGTTATTGTCTTCAGCGGAATTTCCGGTAATGAAGATATGGGAATGAAGTACGGAATAGTGTCTGCCGAGTGCGACGGAAAGCCTCTTGAAAAGGAAAGCGAATATACCTACATTATACCGCCGGGAGCAAAGGACATAAACATCGGCGCTTCGGTAAGAAACTATGCCTTTACGGACGTGGGCGTGCGCTTTTATGTAAAGGAGCTTGAAAACAATCCCAGAACCTACAGCTGGAACGAGATTGAGCATGTCAAGATATTCAAGCCCGATTCCCCGCAGTACAGCGTCTGCCTGCAAATCCTCGACAGCACGGGAGAAAAGGTTCTCCAGGAAACAACCTACACCCTGCACACCGAAATGAAGCCCTGGGAGGAGCCGGGCTTCCGGACTTATCTTATTGCAGTATGCGCCGAGGCGATTATACTTGCTCTTGTAAGCCTTGTTGGCATTGTCTTCTTCGTAACCAGAAAGAACGAGCTGGAAAAGGTACAGACGGAGCTTGAGGAGAAAATTGAGGAGCAGACAAGCGAGCTTATTGCTAAGCAGAACACAATAAAAGCCATGTTTATCCAGACCGTAACCGCCCTCAGTGAAGCGGTTGACGCAAAGGACAGATATACAAGCGGTCACTCCAAGAGAGTTGCGGAATATTCAAGAATGATTGCTGCAAGAATGGGCAAGACAAAGGAGGAGCAGGAAGAGATTTACCGCGCAGGACTGCTCCACGACGTAGGAAAGATAAGAGTTCCCGTTGAAATTATCAACAAGGCGGGAAAGCTTACCGACGAGGAGTACGATATAATCAAAATCCACCCCGTAACAGGCTACCATATCTTAAGAGGAATTTCGGGAAGCAAGCTTATTGCAATTTCCGCAAAGTACCACCACGAAAGATACGACGGAAAGGGCTATCCCAACGGGCTTGAGGGCGACAGAATACCCGAAGCCGCAAGAATACTGGGCGTTGCCGACGCTTACGACGCTATGACAAGCAACAGAAGCTACCGAAAAGCGCTTCCTCAGGAGGTAGTGCGAGCTGAAATAGAAAAAGGCAGAGGAACTCAGTTCGACCCCGCTATCGCCGATGTTATGCTCCGGATGATTGACGAGGATACGGAATATACCATGAAGCAGGGAGATTTTTCACAGAAGCGTATTCTTACCGTGGACGACGAGATAATGAACAGCAAGCTGATTGCCCGCATAATGAAGGACGAGCCGATGTACGAAATTGTTTCCGCCACAAGCGGCAAGCAGGCTCTTGAAATTCTGGACGAGCAGGAGTTCGACCTTATTATGCTGGATGTAAATATGCCTGAAATGGACGGGCTGGAAACCCTGCGGCTGATACGGAAGAAGTATCAGACTCCCGTTGTACTAATGACCGGCGACAAGAGCCTTGATACTTCTGTTGAATTTGCGGCGCTTGGCTGCGACGACTACGTTACAAAGCCCTTCTTAGCGCCCCTTATCAAGGAAATCGTCCATAATATGACGGAGTGCATAAATATTTCCGAATGACGAGGTAATAATCCGTAACGGAAGTACTGTAATACTAATAACCGTTTGAACTAAGGAAAAGATTTGCAGAAAGACGGTGCCGAAATCGAGGAAAAGAAACGCAGGCGTACTGTATGTACGTCAAGTTTCTTTGACGACGATAGCGGTGCCGTATTTCGGCAAAGATTTCCTGAGTTTAAATGGTTTTTAGTATAAGCTCCCATAAACTACGGGTCGGGGATTTTTCCCCGACCCGTTTGCGGTAATTAATGTCTGCTCATTCGCCCTTTAGGACGAATGAGCTTGACATCAAGTAGTGTGTACGGCGCAAAATCGCACAAAAAAACAGAGCAAAATCACGGTTAAGCGATTTTGCTCTGTATTTTTGCGTATTGTTACGTTATCAGTCGGAAACGTAAGGAATAAGGGCAATCTGTCTTGCTCTCTTGATTGCAACTGTAAGCTCTCTCTGATGATAAGCGCAGCAGCCTGTTACACGTCTGGGTAAAATCTTGGAGCGCTCGGTCATGCACTTCTTAAGCTTAGCAACGTCCTTGTAATCAATGAATTCCGCTCTGTCAGCGCAGAACTGGCAAACCTTTTTCCTGCCGCGCTTTACGGGGCGTGCAGCTCTTTCGTTCATTTCCTTCTTTTCAGCCATTGTAATATCCTCCTTCATTAAAATGGATAATCGTCATCTGTTGTGGTGGTTTCAACAAAGTCCTTAGCCGTATAGCTGCCGTTTGAAGCGGTAGGCTCGGCATTGGACGCAGCAGCAGGGTGCTGCGAAGGAGCGGGAGGCTCTTCGGGGTATCCTGCGTCACGGTAGCTTCCTCCGTTATTGTTCTGGCGGGCTTCTCCTGTAAAGCAGGCACGATCCACTATAATTTCGGTAACATATCTTGTAACGCCGTTCTTGTCAACGTAGCTGCGGTTCTGGAGCTCGCCCTCTACAAGTATAGC
>JBJERK010000035.1:0-5355 GCA_051882255.1 Ruminiclostridium sp. | reverse complement strand
GTTTCCGCCTGCTGAGATTGCCTCTGCGGGAAACGGAGACAAGGCGGTAAAATACCTTTTGGAAACGTTCGAGCGCCTTGCGGGCAGAGCTACAAAGCACGCTGAGCGCAACACTCTTATGGTAATAATCGAGGAGATAAAGCTGCCCTGCGAGGTGGCGGTAATGCTGGTAAACTACTGCTTTGAAATAGATAAGGCAACCCCCGCCTATATGAAAACAGCGGCGCTTGACTGGTACGAAAGCGGAATCGATACTATCGGCAAGGCGGAGGAGCGTATAAGAGCATTAAAACAGAGATTTACCCTTGAAAATAAGCTCCGGGTAAAATTCGGAATGAACAGCGCATTTTCTGCAAAGCAAAAGGAAATAATAGAAGGCTGGGCAGGAATGGAGCTGCCCGACAGCCTTATTGACGCTGCCTACGATAAAACCCTTAACGGCGCAGGAAAGCTTAGCTTCCCCTATATGGATAAAATTCTGCGGAAGTGGCACGAGGAGGGCATAACCGACCCGGCTCAGCTTGAAAAGCAGAAAAAGCAGGAGGCTTCCGAGGGCGGCAGCTCCTTCGATATAAGCGAGCTTGAACAAAGCGCATATCAGCGCTACAAAAAGCATTAAGGAGGCAGGAAAATGGGCTTTGACAGCAGATTTTTTGCAGCGGCGGAGGCGGAAACGAACCTGCTCCGGCAGAGAAACAGCCGCCTTTTAGCAACGAGAGAGGCTGAAATCGAGGGAAAATACCCAGAAATCGCTTTGATAAATAAAAAGCTTGGCGCAACCGTAGCGCAGATAATCTCCCTTATCGCCGAGCGCCCCGATAATTTCGAGGCGAGAATGAACGAGATACAGCAGAATAATCTTTTCTTGCAGGACAGGCTCAAATCCGAGCTTTTGAAAAAGGGCTACCCCGAGGATTATCTCAGCCCCGTTTACAGCTGCAAAATCTGCAAGGACACGGGAATTGACGGGGACAGGCGCTGCGCCTGCTTTATGGAGCGGGTTAAAAAGGCGGCTGCGGAGGAGCTTAACCGTTCCTCTCCCATGAAGCTTTGCAGCTTTTCAGACTTTAATCTGGGCTATTACGACGACAGCGCAGCAACAATGCTGGGCTGCACCGCAAGAGAAGCAATGAGCGAGAATTTTTCCGTCTGCAAAAGCTATGCGGATAATTTCCACCTGCCCTGCGGCAGTATATTAATGCACGGAAAAACGGGGCTTGGAAAAACCCATTTGTCGCTGAGTATCGCTTCAGAGGTGCTTGCCAAGGGCTACAGCGTAATTTACGGCTCAGCCCCCGACCTGTTCAGAAAGATAGAAAAGGAGCATTTCGGACAGGAGGAGGGCGACACAATCGGAGCGCTGCAAAGTGCGGAGCTGCTGATACTGGACGACCTTGGGGCGGAGTTTGAAAGCAGGTTCTACGTTTCCGCCTTTTACAACATACTCAATAACCGAATGAACGCAGCCCTGCCCATAATAGTAAGCACAAATCTTGAGCTTCCGGAACTCCAGACAAGATACGGCGACAGAATAACCTCAAGGCTTATGACTATGGAAAATCTTATTTTTGTGGGCAGCGATGTGCGTGTAAGAAAGAATAAATGACAAAAAAGATAAACAAAGGAAAGGACGATTGCCAATGAACAGACTGGTTGCAATTGTGGGCAGACCCAACGTAGGAAAATCCACTCTTTTCAACAAGCTTACAGGCGAGCGCATTTCTATCGTAGAGGACACTCCCGGCGTTACAAGGGACAGAATCTACGGTAAGGCGGAATGGCTCGGAAAAAGCTTTACCCTTGTTGATACAGGCGGTATTGAACCGGATACAAAGGACGTTATTCTGTCCCAGATGCGTGAGCAGGCGCAGCTTGCAATAGACAGCGCCCACGTTATTATTTTCGTGGTTGATATTACTACGGGACTTACCGCCAGCGACCATGCGGTTGCTTCAATGCTTCTGAAAAGCGGCAAGCCTGTTGTGCTTTGCGTGAACAAGTGCGATTCCTTAGGGGAAATGCCTCCGGAAATTTACGAGTTCTATAACTTAGGACTGGGCGACCCGATTGCGGTTTCCTCGGTACACGGTCACGGCACGGGAGATTTGCTGGACGCCGTATTTGAGAATATGCCCGAGGAGGAGGAAGAGGAGTACGACGATACTCTTATAAAGGTTGCGGTTATCGGCAGACCGAATGCAGGCAAATCCTCCCTTATAAACAGGATTGCAGGCGAGCGCAGAGTTATTGTTTCCGATGTTGCGGGAACTACCCGTGACGCAATTGATACCGTAATCGAGAAAAACGGGCAGAAGTATGTGTTTATTGATACTGCGGGAATACGCCGCAAGTCGAAGATAACCGAAAACGTTGAGCGTTACAGCATTTTAAGAGCATATATGGCGGTTGACCGCTCGGACGTATGCGTAATAATGATTGACGCTAACGAGGGCTTTGCAGAGCAGGACAGCAAGGTAGCGGGATATGCCCACGAAAAGGGAAAGGCTTGCGTTATTGCGGTAAACAAGTGGGATTCAATCGAAAAGGACGATAAGACCATGAACGAGTTCCGCAAAAAGCTTGAAATCGACTTTTCCTTTATGTCCTACGCTCCTATCGTGTTTATTTCCGCCAAGACGGGACAGCGGATAGACAAGCTTTTCGAGCTTGTAAACTATACCGCCGAACAGAACGCAAGGCGCATAACCACGGGTATGCTAAACGACCTTTTAAGCTACGCAACCGCAAGGGTTCAGCCACCCTCGGACAAGGGAAAGCGCTTAAAGCTCTACTATATGACTCAGGCCTCCACCAAGCCGCCCACATTTGTAGTTTTCTGCAACAGCAAGGACCTTTTCCACTACTCCTACCAGCGGTATATTGAAAATCAGATAAGAGAGGCGTTTAGTCTTGACTCAACGCCGATTAAAATAGTTGTAAGGGAAAGGGGAGATAACTGATGTTTGTTGTTTGTATGCTTCTTGCGGCGGTTATTCCCTATCTTTTGAGCGGAATAAACACGGCGATTATTGTAACGAAAATAAAGTCCGGCGTTGACATAAGAACAATAGGAAGCGGAAATGCGGGGCTTACGAATACCCTGCGTACTCAGGGCAAGCTTGCCGCCGTGTTCGTGCTTTTAGGCGACATTCTGAAGGGCGTGCTTTCGGTTGTTTTTGTTTCGCTGATATTCAAGCTCCTGCTTGGAATTGACACATACAGTCACGCTGACGGCTACACATGGATAAACTATTTTGCGGGAATTTTTGCTGTTTTAGGGCATATTTTCCCCGTTTACTACGGCTTCAAGGGCGGAAAGGGAATACTTGTAACCTTTGCGGCGATGCTGGCGATAAACTGGGTTCCTGCCCTTATCCTGCTTGGCGTTTTCGGGATAGTTGTTGCAATCACCCGCTACGTTTCCCTTGGCTCTATCGTTGCTGCCGCCTGCTATCCTGTTGCGGTTTATATCTTTTCTGTTTTGCAGGAGGACAGCTGCGGGGTAATAAATCTTATCCTTTCGGGACTTATAGGTGTTATGCTTATCTTTATGCACCGTTCAAATATCAAAAGACTGCTTAGCCACAGCGAGAAGAAGCTGGGGCAGAAAGGCTGAACTATGACAACTTATGCATTGAACGAAAAAAACGTAAAGCTTATCGGAAGAACGGAAAGCTGCGGTGATATACTGCTTTGCTCCCTTTCGGGAACGGGCTTTGAATTTTCCTTTACGGGCAGGAAGCTTGTAATCACCGTTACAGGCGGTATTGCCGCCGATATGCCCGAAAACGAGGGGAATTTTGCACGATTTGCAGTTTACATAAACGGCGAAAGAACAGCTGACATTGTTATGGACGAAGCGGTAAAAAGCTACGGCTGGGGAAGCGACGGAGAAGCCTCCTGCACAGTCAGATTTATAAAGCTATCTGAGTGCGCTATGTCCTCTGGGCTTTGCGTAGCTCTGTCGGCAGAGGGTGAGGTTAAGCCTACTGCCGAAAAGTCCCTTAAAATCGAATTTATCGGCGACTCAATAACCTGCGGCTACGGCGTTGACGACGAGGTAGCGGAGCATAAGTTTAAGACCACAACCGAGGATTTCACAAAGGCTTATGCATACAAAACCGCCAACCTCTTAAACGCTGATTACAGCGCCTTTTCCATAAGCGGCTACGGCATAATTTCCGGCTACACAACCGAGGAAGAGCCGCTCAGAACTCACCTTGTCCCGCCCTATTACAAGGCGCTTGGCTTTTCCCATGCAGCCTTTGAGGACGGCAGAAAGCCTCAGGAAATACCCTGGGATTTCAGCAGATTTATCCCCGATCTTATTGTAATAAATCTTGGTACAAACGACGCAAGCTACTGCAAGTCAATTGCCGACAGGTGTGAGTGGTACGAGCGGGATTATATAGCTTTTCTTAAGGAAGTGCGTGCTGATAATCCGACTGCAAAAATCCTCTGCACTCTGGGAATTATGGACGACACCCTTTGCGGTTATGTTGAGAGTGCGGCAGAGAAATTCCGTGCCGAAACAGGAGACAAGGAGATTTACACCTTACGCTTTACACCTCAGGACGGCTCTTTAGGCTATGCCGCCGACTGGCACCCCACAGAGGCAACCCACGAAATCGCTGCCGCAAGGACTGCGGAGAAGATTCGGGAGATTATGGGGCTGTAATCAGGATAATAGTATATGTGAAAAATTGCGCTCTTCAGGGAGTGACCGTATAGCAGTATGTGAAAACCGCCGGGCAAGCTGACTTTCAGTAAGATGAGAGTTGCTGCCCGGCGGAACTGCCAAAAGGGGCTCCCTTCAGGGGCGCAAATTTTTTTGTATTGTATGGTGTAACCGTTCGCTCTCCCGAGTTGTCTTATAAGTGAAAGCGCTTTTGAGTAACAAAGAAAGGTGATGAAATGAAGGAGGAAAAATTTACTCATTACATAAGCCTGTTCCAAAGCACGGTTTTTCGTGTTGCATACAGCTACGTCAGAAATCGTGCCGACGCAGAGGATATTATGCAGGAGGTTTTTCTCCTGCTGTACAAAAGCGAAGAGAATTTCGCCGCCGATGAAAACGCAAAGGCGTGGCTTATACGGACTGCCGCAAACAGGGCAAAAAATCACCTTAAATCCCGCTGGGTTAAGGGCAGGAACGATATTACCGAGGATTTTGCCTTTGAAACAAGGGAGGACAGGGAGCTGCTGCTTGCGGTGAACAGGCTGAACAAAAACTATCGCATTGTAATCTATCTTTATTATTACGAGGGCTACGGGGTCAAGGAGATTTCTGCTATGCTGGGAATTTCCGAAACCAACGTTAAGGCAAGGCTTAAGCGGGGCAGGGATAAGCTTAAA
>JBJERK010000034.1:1991-5377 GCA_051882255.1 Ruminiclostridium sp. | reverse complement strand
CCCTTAAAAGTAGGTTCTTTAACGTTAAGGGGAGTTTTAAAGGTTGCGCTTGCTTCTCTTGCAAGACCTAAAACCGAAAGGCAGTCGGGGCGGTTGTTGGTAATTTCAAACTCAACGCTTATGTCGTCAAGACCTACCGCCTTGCATACGTCGTCGCCGGGCTTCATCTTATCGAAATCCGGGTCGTCGTTAAGTACAAGCACTCCGTCGGGTGAGGAGTAGGGGAAGTCGGAATTGTCCATTCCAAGCTCTTCAAAAGAGCAGAACATACCGCAGCTTTCAGCGCCCCTCAGCTTTCCCTTCTTTATTTTTGCAACAGTATGGTTGTGGCGGTCGATAACCGTGCCGCCGTCAAGAACAACGGGGATATATGCGCCCTCGAATGTGTTTGTTGCAGCGGTAACAATCTGGAGAGGAGCTTCTGCGCCAACGTCAACCTGACAAATCCAGAGCTTTTCGCTGTCCTCGTGCTTCTTTACTTCAAGCACCTTTCCTACAACTACCTTGTCAACGGGTCCGCGCATTTCCTCGTAGGTTTCAACCTTAGAGCCGCTCATAGTCATTTCTGCGGCGAACTCCTTTATGGGCATATCGGCTTTAACGTAGTCGTTAAGCCATTTCATTGATAAATTCATTTTATATAACCTGTCCTTTCGCTATTTCACTCTGTATCAGAACTGTGTCAGGAATCTTGAATCGTTTTCGTATAAAAGCCGCATATCGTCTATATTGTATCTCATCATAGCGATACGTTCAAGTCCGATACCGAAAGCGAAGCCGCTGTACTCGTCCGGGTCAATTCCGCAGTTTATGAGTACCTGCGGGTGAACTATACCGGAGCCCAGCATTTCAATCCAGCCCTCGCCCTTGCAGAGAGGGCAGCCCTTTCCGCCGCACTTGAAGCACTGTAAGTCAACCTCTGCGGAGGGCTCTGTGTAGGGGAAGTGGTGGGGGCGGAAGCGAAGCTTTACGTTTTCGCCGTAAAGGCTCTTTGCCCAGTTTTCAAGAGTTCCCTTAAGGTCGCCGAAGGTAATCTTCTTGTCGATTACAAGTCCCTCGCACTGGTGGAAGATAGGGGAATGGGTAGCGTCAACAGCGTCGGAGCGATAAACTCTTCCGGGGCTTATAATAGCGATAGGAGGCTTCTCCTTAAGCATTGTCCTTATCTGGACGGAGGAGGTCTGTGTTCTTAAAAGAATCTTTTCGGTTATGTAGAAGGTATCCTGGGGGTCACGGGCAGGATGTCCTTCGTCGGTATTAAGCATATCGAAAACGTACTTTGTCTCCTCAACCTCGGGTCCGTCAACAACGGTGTAGCCCATGCCTCTGAAAATGCCCTTAAGGTCTTCAAGGACAATGTTCAGCGGGTGACGTCTGCCAAGCTCCCGCTTTGTTCCGGGCATAGTAACGTCCACTGCTTCAAGACGAAGCTTCCTTTCGGTAAGCTCTGCCTTTAAAGCAGCAGCCTTTTCGTTGATAGCTGTTTCAAGGTAGGTTCTTACGTCGTTTGCAAGCTGTCCCATAACGGGTCTTTCCTCGGCGGAAAGCTTGCCCATCTGCTTTAAGATAGCGGTAAGCTCGCCCTTTTTTCCTAAAAACTTTACTCTTAAATCTTCAAGAGCCTTTGCGTCGGTAAGAGCGGTAAGCTCTGCCGCCGCCTGCTCCTTAATTTTCTGAAGCTGTTCCTTCATTTTGGTTTCCTTCCTTTGATTTTTATTATTCGCCTTTTAGGGCAGTACTTCGTATTTTCGGAGAAACGGTAATTATTTATCAGTCTTTTCGGACTGCTTTTCCTCGCCGTTTCTCTTTCTAAATCGGAAAACCTTCTTTTCCGACTTATCCGAGAGGCTTTCTATCCATTCAATATCGCAGGCCCGTTCTTCTTCGGAATATTCGTAGCCGTCAACGTATTTTTCAATATCCCGCTCGTATATTACCCCTTCGACGGGGAGATTTTTCTTCTTTAATTTTCCTGCAATAAACTCTTTTGAAAGCATATAGATAATCGCCAGCACGGGAACTGCAAGCAGCATACCCGCAAAGCCGAAAAGTCCGCCGCCTATGATGATGCCCACAAGCACCCATACCGAGGGAACGCCTATTCTGTCGCCCTGGATAAGGGGAACCATAATATTTCCGTCGAACTGCTGCATAGCAACCATAAATATTGCGAACCATACCGCCTTCATCGGGTCGACCAGCAGCGTCAGGAAGCAGGCGGGAATACCGCCGATAAAGGGACCGAAGAAGGGTATTACGTTTGTGCAGGCGATAAGCACCGCCATAAGCAGGGGGTAGGGCGTACCGATGATTGTAGCGCCTACAAAGGTAGCGCAGCCTACGAAAAATGCGTCAAGGAGTATTCCCGTGATGTAGTGGATAAAAATATCGTTTATCCGCTTTGAAACGGAGATAATGGACTGGGCGTGGCTGTTCTTGAAAAAGGCGAAGGTAATCTTTTTCGCCTGTGCCTTTATCATTTCCTTTGAGGAAACGAAGTAGATAGCGATAATAAAGCCGATTATAAAGTCCTTGAAGCCTAATATAAAGCTTAAAAGTCCGCCGCCCACCTTTGTTCCGAAGGCTACAACATGCACGGAAATGTCCTGCCAGGAGCTGTTTATAAAGCTTTCGATACGGGAAATGGGGTCTGCAAGTATCTCGGCAATCTGGGGAATATCCGCAAAGGTAACGGTTGCCCAGTCGAGGAAGTTGTTTGCGTAGGTGTTGAAGTTGTCTGCAATACCCGAAAGGCTTTTTACAACCTGGGGCACGATAAGCATAAGAAGTCCTGCTATTATGCCTAAGGCGAGTACTGCCACAATAAAAATAGACAGATTTCTTATAACATTTTCGGTTTTGCGGCTTTTTGACTTTTTGCTCCATTTTTTGAAAACCCTGAAGCGGAAGAAGTCAACCGCAGGATTCATAAGATAGCCGATTACAACGCCCCAGATTATGGGAGCAGCAGCGGCGGTAAAAATATCCGCCATCTCCGCAAGACCGGGAAGCACCTGTGCGCTCATAAGCAGAAAGCCGCTTACTACTATTACTATTACTGCATAAACTGCAATCTGTGTGTATTTGCGGTCAAACTTGAATTTCATCTTTTTCTCCATTGGTTATTATATGGCTTGCGGGCGGACAGCATAAGTCCGCCCGCAATCTCTTGTGGCACCCCCTACCGGAATCGAACCGATAACTAACCCTTAGGAGGGGTTTGTTATATCCATTTAACTAAGGAGGCATTATAAGTCTGCCGATAAACCACCGATAAGTCTGTCGATAAACCACCGTCTGCTGCGTCAACTGAAGGACGGCAGGCACAAAGCCTTGCCGTCCTTCAGTTTCCTTGCATACGGCGGCTTCTCGACAGCCTTATTATT
>JBJERK010000034.1:0-1891 GCA_051882255.1 Ruminiclostridium sp. | reverse complement strand
GACAACCGTAAACTATTATACTACTTTTTCAAATAAAAAACAAGAGTATTTTTGAAATTTGTGTGCATACTTATTGAAAAATTGCAGGAAAAATCCCGGTTTGCCCCGTTAATATCACGAATTTTAAGAAAATTCGCAAAAAACTATTGACAATATGATTATTATATAGTATAATGCATAAAGTAAATTGTAGTGTAAAGACTGGGTTGACAAATCCGGTCTTTATTGTTTGTTTGGGACTTTTAGAAATGCATTTTGCGAAAGGAATGATGAGCTACGGCGGAAAAGGGTTCAAGAATTGAGGAAAGAGCTTATGCGGCAGTAGCCCCCTTGGTGGCGGAAAAAGGCTATAAGCTCTGGGATGTGTGCTTTGAAAAGGAAGGCGCAATGTGGTATCTTCGGATACTTATCGACAAGGAGGGCGGACTGGACAGCGACGAGTGCGAGGAAATCTCCCGACCGATAAACGAGATTATCGACCGTCAGGACTTTATCGGAAGCGTTGATATTCTCGAAGTAGGCTCACCGGGACTTACAAAAAAGCTCAGAAAGCCCGAGCATTTTGCAGCCTGCACAGGAGAAAGGATAAGAATTACCGTAAGGGACGAAAAGGGTAAGGAAGCAAGCGTTTACGGCGTTCTTAAGGAGTACCGTGAAAAGGACGGGGAAATTGATATTATGGACGGCGAAGAGCTGAAAACTATTGCATTGTCAAAGTGCGTTAAAATAAATTCAGACCTGTAAATTATAATAAGGAGGACTAACGGAAAATGGCTAAATCTTCTAACACAACAGAGCTTTTCGAAGCTCTTACCCTTCTTGCCCGTGAGAAGGGAATAAGCGCTGAGCTGCTTATAGAAAAAATACAGACTGCGCTTGTAATCGCAATCAAAAAGGACTACCCCAGAAGTGAAAATACCAAGTTCGATATTGATATTGCAAAGGGTAAGTTCGACGTTTCAATCTTAAAGGACGTTGTTGAGGTGGTCGAGGACCCCGCAAACCAGATTTCCCTTGAGGACGCAAGGAATATCGGAAAGCGCTACAATATCGGCGATGTCTGCACAATAAAGCTTGACACAAAGCACTTCGGAAGAATTGCAGCACAGACTGCAAAGCAGGTTATCAAGCAGGGCATCAAGGAGGTTGAGCGCAATCAGCTTGTTGAGCAGTGGGGCGACCTTCAGAACGAGGCTATTGCCGCAGAGGTAAAGAAGGTAGAGCCTTTAAGCGGAAACGCAGTAGTAAGCGTAAACGGAAACGAGGTTACTCTCTTCAAGGGCGACCAGATTCCCGGCGAAACACTCAGCACAGGCGACATAGTAAAGGTATTCGTTTCAGGCGTTTCAGCAAACGACCGCAGACCTACATTAAGAATTTCAAGAACACACCGTGACCTTATAAAGCGCCTTTTTGAGCTTGAGGTTCCCGAAATTTACGACGGAACGGTTGAAATCCGCTCAATAAGCCGTGAGGCAGGCTCAAGAAGCAAGATTGCCGTTATAAGCAACAACGAAAACGTTGACGCTTTAGGCGCTTGTATCGGACCTCAGAGAAGCCGAATCACAAAAATCTGTGAGGAGCTTAAGGGAGAGAAGATTGACGTTGTAAAGTACAGCGACGACCCGAAGGAGTTTATAAAGCAGGCGCTTAAGCCCGCAGCAGTAATAAGCGTCGACATACCCGACGAAACCGTAAAGGCTTGCTCCGTTGTTGTTCCCGACAATCAGCTTTCCCTTGCAATAGGAAACAAGGGTCAGAACGCAAAGCTTGCTGCAAGACTTACAGGCTATAAAATCGACATCAAGCCCGAAAGCGGATTCTTTGAGGGCTGATTTAAGGCAACACCGCACAATTAACGGCTACCGCCTTTGCCGCACGCTTGCTTGCA
>JBJERK010000033.1:1614-5422 GCA_051882255.1 Ruminiclostridium sp. | reverse complement strand
AATATGGCTATGTCGGGAATAAGGGATATGAGCGTTATAGAAACCCCGCCCCAGGACAGACAGCCTGTAACAACCTACGTTATCGAGCATAACGAGGGAGTTATTGCACAAGCGATAAATAAGGAGCTTCGCCGCGGCGGGCAGGTCTACTATATCCACAACCGCATTGAAACCATAATGCAGTGCGCCGCCTCAATACACGCACTTGTGCCCGAGGCGAGAATAGGAATTGCCCACGGAAAAATGGAGGAGGACGAGCTGCTTGAAGTCTGGCGGAGACTTTTGGAGCATGAAATTGATGTGCTTGTCTGCACCACCCTTATAGAAACAGGCGTTGACGTGCCTAACTGCAACACACTTATTATAGAAAACGCAGATTATATGGGGCTTGCACAGCTGCACCAGCTAAGAGGACGGGTAGGAAGAACCAACCGCCGTGCCTTTGCTTACTTTACCTTTAAGAGAGGCAAGTCCTTAAGCGAGGTAGCAACCAAAAGACTTGACGCAATACGGGAGTTTACAAAGTTCGGCTCGGGCTTTCGCATAGCTATGCGTGACCTTGAAATAAGGGGCGCAGGCTCAATTTTAGGCGCAAGCCAGTCGGGACACATGTCGGCGGTAGGCTACGATATGTATTTAAAGCTGCTTGACGAGGCGGTTAAGGAGCAGAAGGGCGAAGCGCCCAGCGTTCAGCCGGAATGCTTTGTTGACGTAAAGGTAGACGCCTTTATTCCCGAAACCTATATTTCGAATCAGGCACAGAGAATAAGCTGCTACAAGCGGATCGCCCTTATAAAGAACGAGGAGGACGCCTTCGACGTTACAGACGAGCTTATCGACCGCTACGGCGACCTGCCGAAGCCTGTCGAGGGGCTTATCGAGGTAGCCCAGATACGAAACAGGGCGCAAAGCCTTGGAATTACGGAAATTGTGCAGGTAAAGGACGGTATAAGCTTCTTTACCGAAAAGCCGGATATGGAAAAAATTGCAAGGCTCAATACTGCAACAGGCGGCAGGGTTTCCCTTAACCTTATGGGCAAGACCTGCTTCAAGGTAACGCCGCAAAAGAGCGAGAAGCCGCTGGAGCTGATGAAAAACGTACTGGAGCAGTACGCACAATAAGAATAAGGCTGACGATAAACCGCCATCTTCGTCGTCAACCTTTTATAAAAAGAAAGGATAATATTATGAGCATTTCAGAAAAGCTTGGACGTGCGTTTTCCGAGATAGAAAGCGCAGCAGACGAAGCGATAACAGTTGCAAAAGAAAAGATAGACGAAAAGCTTACTCCCGAGAAAAAGGCGCAGATTAAGCAGGAAATGAAATCTGTGGGAGAAGATATAGTAAATACGGGTAAGGAAATAGGACGGGATTTAAAGGAGATATTTTCCTCCGAAAAGAAAGGATAAAATATGTCGGTTTTCGATATTTTCAAAAAGCTTGACGAGCAGAAAAAGCCGGTGCCAACGGGTCCTGTTGAATATATAATATGCGGGCTTGGAAACCCGGGGACTAAGTACGAGAATACCCGCCACAATGCGGGCTTTATGGCGCTTGATACCCTTGCGGAGGAGCTTGGGGCTGAGGTAAAGCGGCTTAAGTTCAAGTCCCTTACCGCCGATGTTTCGGTTGACGGGGTGCATTGTCTTTTAATGAAGCCCACCACCTTTATGAACAACAGCGGCGAGGCGGTTGTGGAAGCCCTCGGCTTCTACAAGCTGCCCACACAGCGGCTTATTGTTATGTACGACGATATTTCCCTTGACGTAGGGCGGATAAGAATACGGGAAAAGGGCAGCGACGGCGGTCATAACGGCATTAAAAGCATACTCTACCTTACGGGCAGCGACTGCTTCCCACGAATCAAGATAGGAGTAGGCGCAAAGCCCCGCCCCGATTACGACCTTGCAGACTGGGTTCTCGGTATGTTCCCGAAGGAGCAGGGAGAAGCCTTAGAAACAGCCTTTTCAAATGCTGCGGCGGCAGCAAGGCTGATAACTGCGGAAAAAGTGCAGCAGGCAATGAACAAATTTAATTAGTATAAGCGTATGTTGACATACTGCACCTATATCTATATAATAAAAGATACGGATATTGTCCGGAAAATGTAACCTTTGCGGTTGAAAAACCGTCTATATAAGTAGAAGCAAAAGCCCCATATTGGAAAGTGATGATTTAAGAGTGAATAAGAAAAGTAAGAAGAAGGAGCAGGAGAAAAAGCCCCTTAAGCCTGTTTTTGCTGCGGCAAATATCGTTTATACGGGGATTTTCTTCGCCGCCTTTGCAGCGTATATGCTGATTATGCCCCGTTCGACCGTTTCCGAGATAGAACAGCGAGAGCTTGCGGAATTTCCCGAGTTTACCTACGAGGATTTTCTTAACGGTAAATATACAAACGGAATTGCCAATTACTATGACGATACAGTTCCCTACCGCGACCAGCTTAAAAAGGTGGGTGCGGGCATAAGGGGAATGTTCGGAGTAAGCTATAACGACGCTGTCGTTGTAGGGCAGGTAGAAGCAATTACCACAGAGCCCGATGAAGAGCCGGAGGAGGTTACAGCAACAGAAGCTGCGGCGGTAACAACTGTTCCGGTTTCGCAGGGAGGAGAAGCTGTTTCAGATGTGACAACAGCGCCGCCTGTTACAACCACCGCCGTCGAAACCACAAAAAGCGTGAATGAAATAGCGGACGGAGTTATTACCAACGGTCAGGTAGTTGCAAAGCTTTCCGACGGGCATTACTGGGCGCTTTCCCTTTTCGGCGGAGGAAAGGGAAAAACCTATGCCTCTGCCCTTAACCGTTTCAGGGAGGAGCTTGACGAAACGGTAAACATATACTCAATGGTAGTTCCCACAGCGGGCGAATACTATATGCCCTCGAATTTCAGCGAGAACAATGCAAGCCACCAAAAGAGCATTGAAAGCATAAATTCTCAGCTAAGCGACGGCATAATACCTGTTGACGCAGTTACCGAGCTTGGAAAGCATACAAGCGAGCCGATTTATACCCGTACCGACCACCACTGGCAGCCTCTTGGCGCTTACTATGCGGCAAAAACCTTTGCAGAGGCGGCGGGAGTTCCCTTTGCAGACCTTTCAACCTATGAAAGGGTTGATGTGGAGGGCTATGTGGGTACAATGTATGCTTTCACCAACGAGAATGTGAATATACTGAACGACCCGGAAACCTTTACTTACTATAAGCCTTCAAACGACTATACAACCTACTACTACGATACAGCCTACAACTTCGATTATCAGCTTCCCCTCTTTGTGCCCATGCCCGTAAGCGGCTCATATTCAACCTTTATGGGCGGGGACGCTAAAATCGTAAGGATAGAAACAGACGTAAAGAACGGAAGAAAGCTTCTGATTTTCAAGGACAGCTACGGAAATGCAGAAGTTCCCTTCTATACAGGCTCCTTTGAGGAAATTTACGTCTGCGATATGAGATATTTCGACCTTAATGCAGTAGAATTTATCGAAGAACATGAAATAACCGACCTGCTGTTTACGATGTGTACCTTCTCGGCAGTAGGCACAAACGCAAAGGGACTGAATACCGTCCTTGACAATCCCCTGTCGGCGCAGACAGCGGAAGCGGCGGAAAATCCCGAAAATCCGGAAAGCACCGAAAGCTCCGATTAACGAGGTATATTCTTGAAAATTAAGTCTTTTGGGGCAGGTCTTCTTGCCCTCGCCCTTGCAGGGGTTTTATGCTCCTGCGATAATACCGAAATCCACGCCGCAGCTCTCCCGAGAGTTTCAACTAAGGGCATAACCGCCTTTGTCTATACGGGAGAAA
>JBJERK010000033.1:0-1514 GCA_051882255.1 Ruminiclostridium sp. | reverse complement strand
CAATGGAGCGGAAGACATTCCCGAAATTACCTATACCTGTGAAACAGCGCTGACAACAGCGCCGACCGAGGAAACAGAAGCCGCCGTGACAGAGGTTACTGCCACAAAAGAGGAAACGAAAGCTACGGAAACAACAAAAGCCGCCATTGTCACAACGGCGGAAAATCCCGCCCTTAACGGCTACAACGTTATCGGAGAAAACGGTATTCTCGTTTCCTATATCGACGGGCATTACTGGGGACTTATGCCCTGCTTCGGCACTTATGGGCTCTGCGACGGCTGGATTGAAAGCGTAAACGAGTTTGCGAAGAAGCTTCCCGATGTGAATGTGTATAATATGATTGCCCCAACTTCAAGCGAATTTTATACTCCCGCAGGCTTTGAAGGCTTTACGGTAAGCCAGTACAACAAGATAAGCTATGTTGCCGAGGGGCTTAAGGGAGTAACTGACGTTGACGTATACTCCGCCCTTAAAGACCATACCGACGAGCCGATTTTCGCCCGTACCGACCACCATTGGCAGCCCTTAGGCGCTTACTATGCGGCAAAGGCTTTTTCGGAAGCGGCGGGTTTTGACTTCCCCGACCTTTCGGAGTATAAGAAGGTGACAATGGGCGGATATGTTGGCTCAATGTACAGCTACTCAAAGGACCGTCATTTATACAACGACCCCGAGGATTTCGTGATGTACATTCCGCCAAACAACGGCAAGCTTAAAACCACCTACTACAACACCTATTTTTCGAATGGCTGCAGCGGCGACCTTTTCACCTCTCCAAGCGGCGCTGCGTACTACTGTTCATTTTTGGGAACAGACCAGATAATTGCGGAAATAAAGACGAACGTAAAAAACGGCAGGACTCTTGTAATGTTCAAGGAAAGCTACGGAAACGGGGTTGTGCCCTTTCTGACATCAGGCTTTGAGAAGATTTACGTCTGCGATATACGCTATTTTAATCTTAATGCAGTAGATTTTTGTAAAAACGTAGGCGCAACCGACCTTGTTTTCTCGGTCTGCACCTATACCCCCGCAGGAACAAACGGAAAATACCTGAATATAATACTGAATAACTAAGGAACTGAAAATGAAAGTATTTGAATACCCCTTTGACAGCGCCTATATCCTTAAAAAACAGCGCAGTCTTAAAAAAGAGCTGCTTTCCGACAAAAGCAGCCGTATAAAGAAGAAAATTGCAGTTCTCACAGGCTCAACCGCCGACGCAGTAAAGGACATACTGGAGCTTTTTCTGCTGAATTACGGAATAGAGCCCCAGTTTTACCTTTCGGAGTACGGGCAGTACTACGAGGACGGGCTTTTTCCCTCCGAAGAGCTTGCCGCCTTTAAGCCGGATATTGTATATATCCATACCACCTGCCGCAATATAACCGAATTTCCGGGCATCGGCGACAGCGAACAGCAGGTAAGCGACCGACTTTCCGCCCAGTTCGGGCATTTCAGGGAGGTATGGGAAAGCCTGCGGGAAAAGTTCGGCTGTACGATTATACAGAACAAC
>JBJERK010000032.1:0-24877 GCA_051882255.1 Ruminiclostridium sp. | reverse complement strand
CGCAGGAAGCAGAGGAAGCAGAAGGGTCGTATAGGGAAATCCAAGAACCATCAGGAAAATAAGCAGCCCGTCCGATATAAGGGCAGTAAAGCTTCTTTTCATTCCCACAATCATAAGAATAACGGAATTTTTTATAATCTGGGGCATCTTAAGATTAAGGGCTACTATCTGCGGGTATATGTAGAAATGCATCATGCAAAGAATAAAGCACATAGCAAGAGAAAGGGCAAGCATAATCTTATCGTTCAGCGGTCCGTCGTTCATAAGTGAGGCAAAGTAGTAGTTGGCATTGTAGATTATTATTGCAATAAAGGCAATATCCACAATTCCCACAAAGAAGGACTGCCTGAAATTCTTCTTGAAGGCGTCCCAGAACTCATGGAAAACGAAAATCGGCTCGCCTATTACGAACTTCCGCATAACCTGCGTTATCGCCGCTGTTGCGGGGCCCAAGGTCACTATGGGCAGGCAGAAGAGTATATATATAAGGTTTATCTGGAAAAATTTCCAGAACTTATCTCCGAATATCTCCCAGAACAGGAAGAAGGGCTTCTTGCGGGGACCGCCCTTCTGAACGCCGCTTCCCGCCTTACCGTAATTGAACAAGTGAAATGCCATAGAAAATCCTTTCAAGAACAAAAACTGCCTGCACAAATAGGCAGAAAAAAATTAACATTTATATTATACTACTTTTATAAGCTTTTTGCAAGTGTTTTTTGCGTGAAAACGACAGCTTCCGCCATTTTCCGCAATTTTCCTGTGCTTTAACACAATGTTTCCGCCATTTATTTACATATTGACAGAAGGAACGGATTGTGGTATAGTTATCCTGTAATGTTATACTCAGCGCTGAAAGGTCGTCTGTAATGTTTGAAAGGCTTGAATTTCTGAGGGATAAGGCTAACCGCCTGCCTATGCGCCCCGGCGTTTATATAATGAAGGACAAGGGCGGGAAGATTATCTATATAGGCAAGGCTAAGCTGCTTAAAAACAGGGTTACTTCCTATTTCCGTGCAGTTGAAAACCACAACCCCAAAACCTACAAGCTTGTTTCCCTTATAAACGATTTTGAGTTTATTGTGACAGACTCCGAGCTGGACGCACTTGTGCTTGAAGCGAGCCTTATAAAGCTCCACACGCCGAAGTACAACATTCTTTTAAAGGACGACAAGGGCTTCAGCTATATCCGCATAACAGGCGGAGAATACCCGAAAATTCTCCATTCCTTCCGCAACGACGATAAAAATTCAACTTATATCGGTCCATACACAAGCGGCTATACCGTCAAGCAGACAATTGAGGAATGTAACAGGATTTTTATGCTGCCCGTCTGTCACAAGGAGTTTCCAAGGGATTTTCAGAAGGAGCGACCCTGCCTCAACTACCATATTAAACGCTGTATGGGAGTATGCCGGGGCTGCATATCGGCGGAGGAGTACAGAGAAATCGTAAATCAGGCTGTAGACTTTATCAAAAACGGCAGCCGTGACAGCGTTGAACAGCTTACGGCGGAGATGAACGCAGCAGCAGAGAACCTTGAATTTGAAAAGGCGGCAAAGCTAAGGGACAGGATTGCCGCAATAGAGCGCTCGGCGAAAACCCAGTCAATTCAGGCGGGGAAAAATATCAGCTGCGATATTTTCGCAGTTTCCCGCAACAACGGTCTTATAAGCGCAGCAGCGGTAAACTACCGCAGCGGAAAGCTTATCGACAAGGAAAACTACTTTTTGGGCGACGAGGACGATGAAGCCGCCCTTCGCACCGAGTTCCTTACAAGATATTACGAAAACGGCAGAGAAATTCCGAAGCTTATACTTCTTGACGAGGAATGTGAGGACAGGGAGCTTTTAGAGGAATATTTCCGCAAAATTTCGGGGCATAAGGTTGAAATCACCGTTCCGAAAAGAGGCGAAAACCTTGTGCTTACTACCCTTGCGAAAAGCAACGCAGACGAATATCTTTCAATCCGTGTGGGCAGGACGGGCAGAGAAATCGCAGCTTTGCAGGATTTAGCAAAGCTTCTGGGACTGCCTAAGCCGCCGGAAATCATAGAAAGCTACGATATTTCAAATATGGGCGAGCAGACCCGTGTTGCGGGTATGATAACCTATAAGAACGGCAGACCCTACAAGGCGGGCTACCGCAGGTTCAATATAAAGGACGTTGTGGGCGTAGACGACTACGGCTGTATGCAGGAGATTATCCGCCGCCGCTTCAACCGCTATCTTGAAGGCAGCGAGGGGTTTGACTACCTGCCCGACCTTATTCTTCTTGACGGCGGAAAGGGACACGTGAACGCAGTAAAGCAGGTGCTGGACGAGCTTAATATAAAGGTAAGCCTTTTCGGACTTGTAAAGGACGAAAAGCACCGCACAAAGGCAATTGCCGACAGCGGCGGGGAGATACAGGTTAATGCAAACAAGGCGCTTTTCAAGCTCCTTACCGAGATACAGGACGAGGTGCACCGCTTTTCAATCGACTACCAGCGCAAAAAGCACAAGCAGTCACAGTACGAGCTGGAGCTTACCAAGGTTAAGGGAATCGGCGAGGCTAAGGCGCTTGCACTGCTGAAAAAATACAGGACAAAGCAGAATATAAAGGCGGCTTCAATTGAGGAGCTTATGGAAACGGCGAAAATAAACCGTGAAACCGCCGAAAATCTATATATATACATTCAGGAGATATTTTAATGAGAGTAATTACGGGAACGGCAAGGGGAATGAGGCTAAAAACCCTTGAGGGCACGGATATTGTCCGCCCCACCGCCGAGGTTGTTAAGGAGGCTATGTTCAGCATAGTCCAGTTTGATATTGAGGACTCGGTTGTTCTCGACCTTTTTGCAGGCTCGGGACAGCTCGGCATCGAGGCGCTGAGCCGAGGAGCGGCAAAGGCTTATTTTGTGGACAGCAGTCCTGCTTCAATAGCGGTTATAAGAGAAAACCTGAAGCATACGAAGCTTGAAGACAGGGCGGTTGTATCAAATATGCCAAACTCGGCGTTTTTGCGTACTGCACCCGAAAAATTCGATATAGCCTTTCTCGACCCGCCCTACAGGAAAAAGCTTATACAGCGCTCTTTGCCTGCTTTAGCTGAGATTATGAGCGATAAGGGAATTATCGTCTGTGAGCATGAGATTGAAACCTCTATGCCGGAGATTATCGGCGGGGAGGACGGCGAAATTCCCGAAAAGGGCTTCTGCCTGCACAAAAAATATAACTACGGAAAAATCGCTCTCTCGGTTTACCGCAGAAAAACCGAGGAGGAAGAATTATGAAAAAGGCAATTTACCCCGGAAGCTTCGACCCTGTTACAAACGGACATCTTGAAATAATCCGCAGAGCGGCGGGGCTTTTCGATAAGCTTGTGGTGCTCGTTTCCGTAAATCCCGATAAGCACTCCAGCTTTTCAGGCGAGGAAAGAGCAAACCTGCTGCGCCGTGTCTGCTACGATATTCCCAACGTTGAGATAGACCTATTCGACGGGCTTTTAGTGGATTACTTCAGGGAGCATAACTGCGACATAATTGTAAAAGGACTAAGGGCTATGTCGGACTTTGAGTATGAGTTCCAGATGGCGCATGTCAACAAGCACCTCTGCCCGGGAGCGGAGACAATATTCCTCTGCGCCGACAGCCAGAGCACCTACCTGTCATCAAGCATGGTTAAACAGATTGCTGCATTCGGCGGAGATATAAGCGCCTTTGTGCCGAAAGCAATTGAAGACGATATAGTAAAAAGATTAGATAAAACAAAACAGAATTAAGCGAAAAGCAGAAAGGAAATTAAAATGAGCATTGATGAAATTCTTGAAATGATGGACGATATGCTTGACAAGGCGGTAAACGTACCCTTTTCAAACAAGAAGTCGCTTATCGAGGTTGAGAAAATGAGAGGGCTTATAGACGAAATCCGCCTTAATATGCCCAGAGAAATCAAGCAGGCAAGAGACCTTGTAAACGACAGGAAAACTATCCTCAATGACGCAAAGAACGAGGCAGCCGCAATACTTAACAAGGCGGAGCAGAGAGCAGCTGCCCTTATTTCCCAGCAGGAAATCGTGCGCCAGGCAACAGCAAAGGCAAACGAAATCAACGCAGCCGCTCAGTCCCAGACCAAGGAGCTGCGGGATATGACAAACAAGTACGTTGACAATATGCTCACAAAGGTTGAGGAGCTGCTCACCAACGACATTATGGACGTTAAAAAGGCAAGAAGCGCCCTTAAGAACACCATAAGATAAGGCACGAAAATGAACAGAAGTATTACAGTTACGGGAACTGCCTCAATAAAGGCAAAACCCGACAGCACACGCTTTGAATTTACACTTTCGGGCAGGCTGGAAAGCTGCGCCGCCGCTTTTTCACAGGCGGAGGAAAAGAGCAGTAATGCAAAAAAAGGAGTAACAGCGGCGGGCTTTAACGAGCAAAGCCTTAAAACCGCTTCCTTTTCCGTTGAGCCGGAATACGAGAACAGCAGGGACCCGCAGACAGGGACTTACATAAACAAGCTTGTGGGCTACAGGTACTCCCACACGCTTTTTGTCGAGTATAAGCTTGATAATAACCTTACGGGTGCATTAGCTGACGCTCTCGGGGCTTCGGGAGCCGAGCCCCAGTCAATACGCATAAGCTTTTTCGCCGAGAATAAGGAGGAGCTTTCAGATAAGCTTATTGAGGAGGCAGTCAAGGACGCAACACGCAAGGCTATGGTTATCGCTGCCGCTTCCGGGTCACAGCTTGGGGAGATAATGGAGATACGCTACTCCTCGGCGGATAATGAAAATGCATTTGCGGCAGGTGCGGCTGTAAATCTTCGGGAAGCGCGCTGCTTTTCGGCAATCGACTTCTCCCCCGCAGAAATAACCGAAACGGATACCGTTACCGTAACGTGGGCTTTGTTCTGAACGCCTGCTTTCTGCGCTTTATAAGCTTTCCCGCCTGTTCAAGCAGACTGCCGGCAAAGAACACCGCCGTTGTCCAGCCTGTCATAATAAGAAGAATTACAATTGTTTCCATAGCTTTTGTCCTTTCCGCAGCAAGGTCGCTTTATACAACCGGGGCTGCACCTGTATTTTTATTTGCAGCCCTTCTTTATCGCTGCAACTGCATTATATCGTACTTTCTGTACGATAAACAGGACAGAATGACAAAAAGCGGGAGAATTTTCACAAAAAACAAAAACTGCCGATAATGAGTGCATTAGCATTATTCTCAATTTATCGGCAGTTTTTTATATATTTATAACAAATTTCATTTAAAGATATTGATTTTCTGAAAACGGTGTGCTATATTTATGGTAGGTTATTATTGTCTTTATACTAATAACCGTTTGAATGAAGGAAAAGATTTGCGAAAAGGCGGTGCCGAAATCGAGGAAAAGAAACGCAGGCGTACTGTATGTACGTCAAGTTTCTTTGACGACGATAGCGGTGCCGGATTTTTGCAAAGATTTCCTGAGTTTAAATGGTTTTTAGTATTAGGCAGCAGTAACTGATTTGTGCTTTGTATTTTAACCAAGGAGGGATATGAATGAAGCTGGACGCACTGCGCACCAACACCAATATTTCCGCTTACAGATACGCCGCCGATTCATATCTCAGGGCGTCGGAGAACGCCAGAAAAATCGGTCTCAAGGATGAACAGACTGTTAAAGGAAACGAAAGCCGTTATGAGCTTGACGGAACACTCAAGGAAGAGTATTCAACCATAGGAAAAACAGGAATGAATACGGAAAAGGAGAGCAGCGACTCTCCTGCCGAGGTTCACAATAGAGAACACAACGGAAAACGGGACGGATTTGATAAGGACTGCCCTCTTTGCGAGTGCGAAACCTGCCGCAACAGACGGTATCAGGACGATTCAAACGACTCTGCGGTTTCCTTCCAGACCCCTACCAGAATGGATCCTTCAGCGGCTCAGTCCCGTGTGCGGGGTCATGAAATGGAGCATGTCCGCCGTGAGCGCATGAAAGCCGCCGACGAGGGAAAGCATGTGGTTTCCCAGACGGTGCAGATTAAAACCGACATCTGCGAGGAATGCGGTAAAATATACGTTTCGGGCGGTCTTACAAGAACCGTTACAAGAACGGATATGCGGGATTTCCACAGTATGTTTATGCTTGGATTTGACGAGGAACAAGCGGACAAGAACATAAGCTGAGCGGAAAAAGCGAGCGGCAGGCTCTAAAGAGCCTGCCGTTATTTTTTGCATATTTAAGACATATCCGGCGGATTGTCTTCCGCCTGCACCGCAAGCTGCCTCAGCGTAGGAACTGCAATAAAAACAGTAAGCAAAAAACTCAGCAAATCCGCAAGGGACTGTGAGATAAGAAAGCCGTTATATCCGAAAATAGCGGGCATTACAAGTATAAGCGGGATAAAGAAAAGTCCCTGTCTTGACATGGCAAGCAGACTTGCGCTGAAGGTCTTTCCTAAGTTCTGCATAAACATATTCGTGATGATTATAAAGCCGTGGAACAGGAAGCCGGCGCAATGCCAGCGAAGAAGAGGCGTTCCCGCCGCAATAACTGCCGGGTCGTCACGGAAAAAGGCAACCGCAGCTTCCGAAACCGCAAATGCAAGTCCGCCGTAGATAAGCAGGAAAATCGTTGAAGCCTTTACGCAGAAAGCGTACACCTTTTTGACCCTGTCGTACCGCTTTGCGCCAAGGTTAAAGCCGCAGACGGGCTGGAAGCCCTGACCAAAGCCGATAACCGCCGAAGCGCCAAGCATAACTATCTTGTTCACCACCGAAACCGCCGCAATTACAGCTTCACCATAAGCTCCTGCCGCATGATTAAGGGCAATCGCCGAAACGCTGGCGAAGCCCTGTCGTAAAAGAGAGGGAGTACCGAAGCGGAGTATTCCCGTAATTTTCTCCTTGTTAAGCTCAAGCCGAACTCTCTTGATAGACAGCCTGCTGCCCATAACAAGCAGAATTACAAAGCTTACTGCCTGACTTAAAACGGTAGCAAGCGCCGCTCCCGAAACCTTCATATCCAGCAGGAATATGAACAGCGGGTCGAGGCACACGTTAAGCGCCGCTCCTATCGCAATTCCCACCATTCCGCGGGCAGCGCTGCCCTGAAAGCGGAGCTGATTGTTAAGGGTAAAGGAAGCCATCATAAAGGGCACGCCGAAAAGCAGAATCCTAACATATTCCTCGGTACTGTCCACAAGGAGCGGAGTAGCGCCAAGCAGCTTAACGAGGGGATTTATCAGCAGAATTCCCGCTAAAGCAAGGATAATACCCGTAAGAAAGGAAAGAGTAAGCCCCGTATCTGCCATTCTGTCGGCGCTGTCGGTATCCCCTTCCCCAAGCTTTCGGGAAATGTAGTTGCCCGAGCCGTGGCCGTAGAAAAAGCCTGCGGATTGTATTATGTTCATTAAGGGCAGGGCAAGCCCCACCGCCGCAGTTGAAATTGTGTCAAGCTGACCTACGAAATAGGCGTCCGCCATATTGTAGAGGGCGCTTATCAGCATTGAAATTATAGTGGGAACAGCCATTTTGCACACGAGGCGCTCAACGGGCCCCGTTGTCATCATTATAAGCTTTTCTTCGGGAGTCTGCATTTTCGTTTCCTTTCGGCATTATGCCGTATATTTATACATATATTTTACTCTATGAGTAAGAATATGTCAAGCCCGCAGGAAAGCAAGTTCCTGCGGGCTTTTTTTGTATAAACAATCCTTTCCTGCGGCATAATAACATAACCGAAACTATCCCGAAAGGAAGGATTTTATGAAAGCTGTTATACTTGCGGGCGGCGAGGGCAGCCGTCTTAGACCTCTTACCTGCAATCTCCCCAAGCCCCTTGTTCCCGTCTGCGGAAAACCCGTGCTGCTGCATATACTCGACCTGCTGGCGGAAAACGGCTGTACCGAAGCTGTTATTGCAGTACGCTATAAGGGCGAGAAAATTGAAAGCCTGCTTGAAAACGGGAAATATAAGGGGATTTCCCTGTCCTTTTCACGAGAAAGCAAGCCGCTGGGTACTGCGGGCTGCGTTAAAAAGGCGGCGGACTTCAGCGAGGATTTTCTTGTAATAAGCGGGGACGCTGTCTGCGCCTTCGACCTTAAGGCAGCTATGGAAACCCACAAAAAAAGCGGCGCAGCAGCCACAATTATAACAAAGCGGGTTGACGACCCCAGAGAGTACGGGCTTATCGTGGGCGAAAACGGGAAAGTAAAAGGCTTCTGCGAAAAGCCTTCCTATATTAATTGCAGCAGCGAGCTTGCAAACACGGGAGTTTACGTCCTGTCACCCTCGGTGGTTGACCTTATACCTGCCGACGAAATGTGGGATTTCGCTAAAAACGTGTTCCCCGAAATGCTGGAGAAAAAGTTGCCTCTCGGATACATCGAGGAAAAGGGGTACTGGTGCGATATCGGCGACATTTCCGCCTATAAGCGCTGCAATACGGATATGCTGCTTGGAAAAGTGGGAAGTGCTTCTGCGGGCAGGGGCAGGCTTACCCTTGGTGCGGATAATAAGAGCTGCTTTTACGGCAGGGACGCCCAGCTTTCACTCAGCGTCTATATAAGCGGCAATACCGTAATCGGCGAAAGCGTAAGTATAGGCGACAGCACAAAGCTGCACAACGCAATCATAATGAACGGCGCTTATATCGGGGAAAATGTAACCCTTAACGACTGCATTATCTGCTCGGGAGCAAAGATAGAAAGCGGAGCGGCGGTGTATGAAAATGCAGTTGTGGGCGAAAACTCGGTTATCGGCGAAAATGCGGTAATATGCAGCGGTATAAGGGTATGGCAGGACAAGCAGGTGCCACACGGTGCTTTCGTAAACAGCGACCTTAAGTACGGGGTAAAAATTCCTGCGGATATTACGGAGGAGGGCATAAGCGGGGAAACAAATACGGTTATTACTCCCGAATTTGCAGGCAGACTTGGCTGCGCCCTTTCTAAAACAACCGAAGGCTATATTGCAGCCGCATGCAGCGAGGAGGCTTCCTCGGAAACCCTGAAAAGCGCCATGCTAAGCGGAATTTCCAGTACGGGCAGGCAGTGCTTCGACTGCGGAAACGCTACCCTTCCTATGCTCGCCCATACAGCAAGACTGCTGAACTGCGATATAATCGTGCATATAACCGCAAAGACCGCCGCCCGTATTCTGATATATAACAAGGGGCTGCTGCCGCTTACAAGGGTGCAGGAAAGGCTGCTTGAAAACGCACTTAACCGAGGGGAATATCTGAGCGCAGGCTGGAACGGGTTCAGTAGGATTAACCGCTTTACCGGCTCTGCCGCTTTGTACAGGGCTATGCTTGACGACCTTACGGATTTTGAAGCGCCATTTGATATTTCAATTAACTGCCCGGACAGCTATTCGGCTGGGGTTTACTCCCCCTACCTCAAGAAAATAAGCGGCGGCAGAGAGAAGCTTACGATTTCTCTGAATGAACGGGGAACAAGGTCGGAAATTACCTGCGGGGAAACAAGTATAGACTACTGCTCAATGCTGCTGATTGCGGCTATAAGAACTATGAGCAGAGGTTATGACGTTGCTCTTCCCTTTTCTTTCCCACAGACCGCCGATTTTGCCGCAGAAAGCTACGGCAGGCGGGTGCTGCGCTACTTTGCAAGCTCAATGGACGACCGTGACGGGGCGGCAAGGCGGCTTGCGGCAAGGCAGACCTTTCTGCACGATGGCTTTGTGCTGGCGCTTACGGTGCTGAAATACCTTACCGAAAGCGGGCTTTCCCCCGAAGAGGCACTTAAGGGTATTCCCCGCTCACAGCGTGCAAGGCGATTTATTCATATAACCTGCCCGCCACAGAAAATCCTCGGCAAAATCGGCGCTTCTCCCGCAGAAAACGAGGGAGCCTATATTTCCGCCGATGGAGAGCGGGTTTTTCTCCGCTCAAACAAGCGTGGCACAGGGCTTTATCTCTTTGCGGAAAGCATCGGCGCTGAAACTGCCGCAGAGCTTTGCGACAGGACGGAAAAGCTGATAAAATCGGCTATGAAGGAAATCGAGGGGTAGGATTTTTGCCGACTGACCTAAAAAACTTGACAACTGGGACTATCTGTTATATAATAAATAATGTATTGTTTTGTGTATTGCAGATTTAATCTGTATAATATATTAAAATGTATTTTTTCGGGGTGCAGGAAGCCAAAACGCGCCGTTTCAGCGCACTTATCGGCTTTCCGGCAGCCTGATTTTAAGAAATTCCCATTTCTTAATAACTATCTATTCGGGGATTTCTACATAAAAAGACAGTCCACCCGTCGCTAAGGGCTGTCCAAAAACAAAAAGGAGAAATGAAATGGCAAAGACAAATGAACAGATAAGCCCCGCTTCCGGGGATAAGAAGCGCACGGCGGCTAATACTGCCCCTAAGCGCAGATATTTTGCGCCCAAAAAGGCTGCACCCAAAAAGGGACAGAAAACCCAGAAGGCTCAGAAAACTCAGCCTCAGAAAACAAAGGCTGCTCAGACGGAAAAGGCGGTAAAGACAAAGCAGAAAGCCGCCCAGACAACTGCTCCCCTGATTTCAGCACCCCTGCCCAAAAAGACAGGAAGAAAGGGTGCAACCCTCAAAATCATACCCTTAGGCGGACTTAACGAAATCGGCAAGAATATGTACCTCTACGAATGCTGCAACGATATGTTCATCGTTGACTGCGGTCTTGCCTTCCCCGACGACGATATGCTGGGCGTTGACCTTGTTATCCCCGATTTTACCTACGTTATCAAGAATAAGGAAAAGCTTCGGGGCGTTGTCCTTACCCACGGTCACGAGGACCATATCGGCGGGCTTGCATACCTGCTCAAAAAGGTAAACGTTCCCGTTTACGGAACTAAGCTTACCCTCGGTCTTGTAGGCGGAAAGCTTACCGAGCATGGTATTCTTTCGGAATGTTCCCTTAATGTCGTTCAGCCCCGCCAGACCGTAAAAATGGGCTGTATGGCGGTCGAATTTATCAGAGTAAACCACTCAATCCCCGACGCCTGCGCTTTTGCAATCCATACTCCCGCAGGTGTTGTTATCCACACAGGCGACTTCAAGATTGATTATACACCCATTGAGGGCGGAATAATCGACCTTGCCCGCTTCGGCGAGCTTGGAAACAAGGGCGTTCTTGCCCTTCTTTCCGAAAGCACCAACGCCGAGCGCCCCGGATATACAATGTCCGAGCGCAAGGTTGGCGCTACCTTCAGAAACTTCTTCTCACAGGCGGAGGGCAAGCGCATAATCGTTGCAACCTTCTCCAGCAACATTCACCGTATTCAGCAGATTATCGACAATGCCGCAAACACAGGCAGACGGGTTGCGGTTTCCGGCAGAAGCATGGTAAACGTACTGCATACGGCTATGGAGCTGAACTATATTAAAGTACCGAAGGGCATGCTTGTTGATATAGACAAGATAGGAAAAATCCCGCCGGAGGAGCTTGTTATCATAACTACCGGCAGTCAGGGCGAGCCTATGTCCGCCCTTTCACGAATGGCGAACAACGAGCACCGACAGGTTACAATCAACCCCGAGGACCTTATAATTATCTCCGCAAACCCGATTCCCGGCAACGAAAAGCTGGTTGGCGGCGTTGTGAACGAGCTTATGCGGGCAGGAGCAAAGGTAATCTACGAGGCAATGTACGACGTACACGTTTCGGGTCACGCCTGTCAGGAGGAGCTTAAGACCATGATAGCCCTCACACGCCCGAAATTCTTCATACCGATTCACGGCGAGTTCAAGCACATGTTCAAGCACGCAGAGCTTGCACGACAGCTGGACATTCCCGAGGAAAATATATTTATCTTAGGCAACGGCAGCGTTGCTGAAACCGACGGCGAGGAAATGAAGATAACCGGTCAGGTTACCGCAGGCAGAGTTCTTATTGACGGACTGGGCGTGGGCGACGTCGGCTCGGTTGTACTCCGTGACAGAAAGAGACTTGCTCAGGACGGACTTATCATAATAGTATCTTCTATTGAAAAGTCAACCGGCAAGATTATATCCGGTCCCGACCTTGTTTCAAGAGGCTTTGTGTATGTAAGGGAATCCGAGGAGCTTATGGAGGAATCCAGAGCCCTTATGGAGTCGGTACTGCTTAAGGGTCTTACCCCGAATATGCGGGAATGGGGCACAATAAAGGGAGAAATGAAGGACGCTTTAAGCGGCTTTATTTTCTCAAAAACAGGCAGAAGTCCTATGATACTTCCGATTATAATGGAAGTGTAAAGCTTATTTATTTTTGGGCATTAGCTGTATCGGGCGGCTATTGCTGTCCGATAAGGCTGACGGTTTATCGTCGACCTGCACAATTTCCGTAAGGAGGTGCATTTATGAAGAATAATTTCCGTGACGCAGGGCTTGTATTCTCGGTAATCGCACTTACTGCTTCCGCTATTGTAATGCTTATTTTTACCTACTCCGCTTCATTACAGGCGTTCTGTATCTTTGCGCCTATTCTCTGCATTACAGGCGGCTTTACCGCTGCAAAGCTTATTGCGGTAACCCGCAGGAATTTCCAGTACTTCGCCAGAATTGACTCGGAAATCGACCACATGGAGCGTGTTTCAATGAACGATATGCCCTTAGGCGTTGCAATCGTTGATAATGAAAACCGCCTTGTATGGTTCAACAACGAGTTTTCAAAAAGCTTCGGCGAGGAGGCTGTTTACGGCGGCTCGGTGGAGACTATAACAAAGCTTCCCCTTGAAAGGCTGCTGGGCAAGGACGGCTACGAGATAAAGTACAAGAACTGCTACTACAAGATTTATGCAGACGTCCCCAAGGAAGCGGACGCAAAAGAGGTATATATAATCTATTTCAGCGATATTACAAAGCTTCGTACCCTTGAGCTTGAAAAGAAAATGTCACAGCCTGTGGTAATGGTGGTTGTAATAGACAGCTACGAGGAGCTTTTCGGCGGAAGCGCAGAAAGCGAAACCGCTAATATCACTGTACAGATAGATAAGCTTTTAGAGGACTTCATAAGCGAAACCAACGGAATTTTACGAAAATACAGCAAGGACCGCTTCTGGGCAGTTATTGAAGAACGTCACGTCAAGGCGCTTATCGACGACAAGGTAAAAATCCTTGATAAGGCGAGGGAAATTCAGGTAAACGACCGCTTAAGCGTTACACTTTCTATAGGTATAGGCAGAACTGCAAAAACCATTGCCGAAAGCGAGGTATTTGCAAAACAGGCGCTTGATATGGCGCTGGGACGGGGCGGAGATCAGGCTGCAATAAAAACGGAAAACGGCTTCGAGTTCTACGGCGGCGTTTCAAAGGGCGTTGAGCGCCACACAAAGGTTAAAACGAGAATTATTGCAAACTCCCTTATGGAGGCAATCGAACAGGCGGACAACGTCTACATAATGGGACACCGCAACAGCGACCTTGACAGCGTGGGCGCTTCGGTGGGACTTGCAAGCGCTATAAGAAAGCTTGGAAAAAACGCATTTGCCGTAATAGATAAGAGCACTACCCTCTCAATCCAGCTTTACAACTACATCTACGAAAAGGAAAAGGCTTATGTTTTCACTACGGCAGCGGAGGCAAAGGAAAGCTTCGGGGAAAACTCCCTGCTTATAATCGTTGACACCCACAACCCCCTTATCGTGGACGTTCCGGAGCTGCTTGAACGGGCGGAAAAGGTGGTTGTAATCGACCATCACCGCAAGATGATAAACTACATCGACAAGGCAGCGATTTTCCACCACGAGCCTTACGCCTCCAGCGCTTCGGAAATGGTTACCGAGCTTTTACAGTACTTCGGCGACGCAGGAAAAATCTCCTCCGTTCAGGCGGAAGCCCTTCTTGCAGGCATTACCCTTGACACCAAGAACTTTACCTTAAGAACGGGCGTAAGAACCTTTGAGGCGGCAGCCTTCCTGAGAAAATTAGGGGCAGATACGGTAAACGTAAAGACCCTGTTCTCCAACTCAATCGAGTGCTACAAGCAGAAAACCGAGCTTGTGGCTTCAGCCTGCATTTACCGAAACTGCGCTATTGCCACAAGCAGCAAGACCCTGCAGGATATGCGTGTTGTTGCGCCTCAGGCGGCAGACGAGCTGCTCGGCGTTTCGGACGTTAACGCTTCCTTTGTTATAGCAAGAACGTCGGGAGATGAAATTGCGCTGAGCTGCCGTTCCCTCGGAGCGGTAAACGTTCAGCTTATCGCAGAGTATCTCGGCGGCGGCGGACATCAGACAATGGCAGGCGCCCAGTTCAGGGATACGGATATTGAAAGCGTTTTTGAGCAGCTTAAAAATGCAATAGACAAATATTACAGCAATCTTAATTCATAAAACAATAAGGACAGAAAGGAACATACTATGAAAGTAATTTTAATTCAGGACGTGCCCGGCACGGGCAAAAAAGGCGAGGTTAAGGAGGTAAAGGACGGCTTCGCAAGAAACTGCCTTATCAAGAAGAACCTTGCGGTTGAGGCTAACAATGCGAATATGAATATCCTTGACGGACAGAAGGCTCACGCTCAACACAAGATTGACACCGAGATTGCAAACGCAAAGCATATCGCTTCTGTTATCGAGGGCAAGACCTTCTCAACACAGGTAAAGGCAGGCGCTAACGGAAAGCTTTTCGGCGCAGTTACCGCAAAGGACGTTTCCGCACTTATCAAGGCGGCTCATGGGCTTGAGGTTGACAAGAAGAAGATTGTTCTTAAGACGGAAATCAAGACCTTCGGAGTTTTCGAGGCTGAGGCGAAGCTTTACAACGGAGTTTCCGCAAAATTCAAGGTTCAGGTTACCGAGCTTCAGTGATTTCGTTTCAAAAACCTCTGAAAGGATAATGAAAAATGGCTGATACAGCGGTTTATGACGCTAATCTTCCCTTTAATATTGACGCAGAGCAGGTTGTTCTCGGCTCTGTTATAATAGACCCGGAGCTGCTTTCAAAGGTTTCCGACAGGCTTACTCCCGAACACTTCCACATAAAAATGCACAACGGAATTTACTCCGTTATACAGATGCTTTTCGTTTCGGGACAGGAGATAAATATTGTCACCATTACGGAAAACTGCGTAAGAAAGGGCGTTTTCGAGTCTCAGGACGCTGCGAGAACCTATCTTTTCAAGCTGACGGATTTTTCTATCGAGAAATCAAGCATAGACAGCTATGCGGATACCCTCTGTGAAAAATATCTTATGCGGCAGCTTATTCTTGCCTCTAAGGATATTTACGACCTTGCGGTTGCAGGAACAGAAGAACCCAACCACCTTCTTGACTATGCGGAGAAAAAAATCTACGACATAAGAAACGAGAAGGATATAAAGGGACTTACCCATATAGGTCCTGTAGTAAGAGAAACCTTAAAGGAGCTTGCATATATAAACCAGCACCCCGAGGAAGCCAACAAGAGCGGTATGAGCAGCGGCTTCCCCTCCCTTGACAGGTACATTTTCGGACTTAAGCCCTCCGACCTTATTCTTATTGCAGCCCGTCCCGGTATGGGTAAAACCTCCTTTGCTATGAATATTGCGGTTAATGCAGCAAGAATAAACCGGGATAAGAAGGTTGCGGTTTTCAGCCTTGAAATGTCCCGTGAGCAGCTTGTTGCCCGTATGCTTTCCTCTGAGGGCAGGATTACCTCGGAGCAGATGAAGACGGGTAAAATCGAGTACTCACAGTGGCGAGGACTTAATCAGGCGGCGGAAATGCTGAATATGGTTGAGCTTTACATAGACGATACCGCAAGCATTACCATAGGTGAAATGAAGGCAAAGCTGAGAAGAATGAACAACTTAGGGCTTGTGGTTATCGACTACCTACAGCTTATGTCCTCGGGCAGAAAGGACGGAAACAGAGTAGCCGAGGTTTCGGAAATCACCCGTAACCTTAAAATTATGGCGAAGGAGCTTAACGTTCCTGTAATTACCCTGTCCCAGCTTTCCCGTGGTCCCGAATCAAGAACGGATAAGCGTCCCCTGCTTTCAGACCTGCGTGAATCAGGCTCTATCGAGCAGGACGCGGATATTGTTCTTTTCCTCTATCGTGACGCATACTACACGAAGGCGGAGGAGAATATCTCAAGCTGTGAATGTATAATCGCCAAAAACAGACACGGCGAGCTTAATACGGTAAATCTCCGCTGGGACGGTCAGTTTACTCGTTTCAGCGATGTGGAGAGCAGATATGCTGAATAAAATCAAGGAAACGGCGGAGCGGTACGGTATGTTCTCCGGCGGAAAAATTATTGCGGGTGTGAGCGGCGGCGCAGACAGCGTCGCCCTGCTTCACGCCCTGCTTTCCGTTAAGGAGGAATATTCTTTGGATATTGCAGCCTGCCACATAAATCACAACCTAAGAGGCGAGGAAAGCGACGGCGACCAGCGTTTTGTTGAAAAGCTCTGCGAAAGCCTCGGCGTTAAGCTTTTCATTTTCTCGGTAAAGCCAGCAGAAATCAAGGAAAAGCACGAAAGCCTTGAAGAAGCCGCAAGGCGGGCAAGGTACGCCTGTTTTAAGGAGCTTTGCGGGCAGGAAAATGCACGGCTTGCAACCGCCCATACCGCCTCGGACAATGCGGAAACGGTGCTGATTAACCTTATAAGAGGCACGGGAACAAAGGGACTCTGCGGTATTCCGCCGGTAAGGGACTACCTTATAAGACCGCTGATACGCTGCACAAGAGCGGAAATTGAGGACTACTGCACAAAAAACGGCTTAAGCTTCGTTACCGACAGCACCAACCTTTCGGACGACTACACAAGAAACAAAATCCGCCACAGAATTATCCCCGCCCTTACCGAGTTCAACCCCTCCTTTACAGAGGGAATTTCCCGTATGACGGCGGCGGTACTTGATGACTCGGATTTTCTGCTGGACTATTCAAGAAAAATCGGGGAGGAAATCCGGGTTGAGGGAAAGTACCCCTGCCAGAAGCTCAAGGAGCTTCACCCCGCAGTTTTAAGCAGAATTATCTCCGCTGAGCTTACTGCACACGAAATAGAGCCAAGCGCACTACGGATAAACCAGTGCCGTGAAATTATTGCAAAAGGCGGCGGCAAGGTAAATCTCTGCAAGAACAGATTTGCCGCTGTGCGGAAGAAAATGTTCTATATTATAGAGGAATTGCAAAATTATCGCAGTAATTCCATATAATTTTCAAAATTTAGACATTTTATACGTTGATTTTTTAAACATATTGTGCTATACTTAGGAAGTGCTTATTTTTAGCGGCGGTATAAACTGCGGCAGTAAGGAGCGTAAGCTATGCATAAGGACGTTGAACGGATTTTATATAGCGAGGAAGAAATAAAGAGTGCAGTTAAGGCAGTCGGTGCTGAAATCACAGCTGATTACAGCGGCAAAAACCCGCTTTTAGTAGGTATTCTCAAAGGCTCGGTGGTTTTTATGTCCGACCTTATGAGGGAGATAAAGCTTAGCTGCGATATTGATTTTATGGTGGCAAAATCCTACGGAAACGCTGCTGTTTCATCGGGAAACGTTAAAATCCTCAAAGACCTTGATACCGACGTTACAGGCAGAGACATAATAATAATCGAGGATATACTTGACAGCGCAAGAACCCTTTACTCGGTAAAGGCTTATCTTATGCAGAAAAATCCCGCTTCCCTCAAAATCTGTACCTTACTGGACAAAAAGGTAGAACGTGCCTTCGACCTTAAGGCGGATTACAAGTGCTTTGACGTTGAAAACGAGTTCGTGGTGGGCTACGGGCTTGACTATGCGGAAAAGTACAGAAATCTCGGATATATAGGCGTACTGAAAAGAGAAATATACGAAAAATAATAAATAAAGACAAGAGAAATATGAAACGTTTCGGAAAGGCGGTCTAAATGCAGTCAAACAAATTCAAGGGCATAATTATCTATCTCGTGATTATACTTATGCTTATTTTCGGGCTTGTGGCGGTGCTTAACCTTGTGGCGCCCATGTACTCACGGGCAAACGGTACGGTTGTTATCCCGAAAAACTACTCAGCCGTTTTAAACGACTTCGACAGCTACACAGTCAGCAGCTACACTCTCGACCTGGGCAGCGGAGCCCTTGTGTACAAGAAAAAGGGCGAGGATAACGTTACCTATCAGTACAGCGTACCTAACGTAAGCCTTTTTGTAGGCGATATTGAAAACTACCGCAAGGAGTACAACGCCAAGAACCCCGACGAACCCCTTGAAGTAGATTACTACCCGATTTCGGACAACTCCTTTATCTTAAGCTTTATCCCCTATCTTGTAATCGTAGCCCTTATGATAGGCTTCACTTTCTTTATGATGAGGCAGACCACGGGCGGCGGAAAGATGAACCAGTTCTCCAAGGCGAATACAAGAAATCAGCCTGCAAACGGCAAGAAAATCACCTTTAACGATGTTGCGGGAGCTGACGAGGAGAAGCAGGAGCTTGAAGAAATCGTTGACTTTATGAAAAACCCCAAGAAGTATCAGGAGCTTGGCGCCCGTATTCCTAAGGGCGTGCTTCTCGTAGGCCCTCCCGGCACGGGTAAAACCCTGCTTGCAAAGGCGGTTGCGGGAGAAGCGGGAGTTCCCTTCTTCTCAATAAGCGGTTCCGACTTCGTTGAAATGTTCGTCGGCGTGGGTGCTTCCCGTGTCCGTGACCTTTTCGACCAGGCGAAAAAGCATACTCCCTCGGTTGTGTTCATAGACGAAATCGACGCAGTAGGACGTCAGAGAGGCGCAGGCCTGGGCGGCGGCCACGACGAAAGAGAGCAGACCTTAAACCAGCTGCTTGTTGAAATGGACGGCTTTACCGAAAATCAGAACATTATCGTTATGGCGGCAACCAACCGCCGTGACATTCTCGACCCTGCCCTGCTCCGTCCCGGACGTTTTGACAGGCAGATTGTAGTAAGCTACCCCGACATCAAGGGAAGAGAAGCAATTCTTAAGGTGCATACAAGAAACAAGAAGCTCTCCCCCGATATTGATCTTGCAACAATAGCAAAAACAACGGCGGGCTTCACGGGAGCAGACCTTGAAAACCTTGTTAATGAGGCTGCACTTCTTGCTGCAAGAGCAAACAGAAAGGCTATCATACAGACGGATATTGAGGAAGCGGCAATAAAGGTTGTTACAGGTCCCGAAAAGAAGTCCAGAGTCGTTACCGAAAAGGAGCGGCGGCTTACCGCCTACCACGAGGCAGGTCACGCAGTCTGCACCTACTACTGCCCCACCCAGGACAAGGTACACCATATCACCATTATTCCCAGAGGCTCTGCCGGCGGCTTTACAATGAGCCTTCCCGAGCATGACAAGAACTATGTGAGCAAGCGGGAAATGGAGGAAGAGCTTATCGTTCTTCTGGGCGGACGTGTTGCAGAGAAGATTGTGCTTGAGGATATTTCCACAGGCGCTTCAAACGATATTGAACGTGCTACAAACGTGGCAAGAAGCATGGTTACCCGCTACGGCTTCAGCGAGAAGCTTGGTCCTATCGTTTACGGTACCGACAGCAACGAGGTATTCCTTGGCAGAGATTACTCCCACGGCAGAAACTACTCCGAGAATATCGCAGCTGAAATTGACGCAGAAATCAGAGAGCTTGTTGAAACAGGCTACGAGAGCGCAAGAAATATTCTTGAAACCCATAGGGATTGCCTTGAAAGGGTTGCCGCTTATCTTATAAAGAACGAGAAGATGAACGGCGATGTGTTTGAAAAGCTTATGAAGAATGAGTTTGTTGATGCAGTAACTGAAAGCGAAGCAGCTCCCGAGGAGAGTAAGGATAACAACGAATAAGATAGAGCCGCCCCACGGTGAGAACCGTGGGGCGGCGTTTTTGTGCAGCAATTGTCATTCCGCAAGCTGCTTCTTATTGATTTCTCCTGCAAGCTCAAAGCCCTTTTTCGCAGCAATTACAGCGATAATCTCGTTAATAACCGCAGCAGCCGCAATTGTACCCGTAACAATCGTTGCCAGCTCAGGCTGGGAGGAAGCCAGAACGGTGCTGATAATTCCCGTGAAAACCAAGGAAACTCCCGAATGGGGCAGCAGCGTAAGACCAAGATATTTCTGAACGGTAACAGGCATTTTTGTAAGCCTTGCACCGATTCTTGCACCGCCGTATTTTCCGAATATACGGGATATGATATATATAAAGGTGTAGAGACCTGCCCCTAAAATCAGATGGTAGTCAAGAGGCGCTCCAAGGTCAACAATTGCAGCCAGCAAGCTTACGGCAAGAATCGGATTGAACCAGTTCACTACCTCGTTAAGCCTCTCCTCCGGCAGCATATTTGAGAATACCGCAGAAAATGCCACACCCATAAGCATATAATTAAGCGCAATATTTGTGAACACAAGCTTGTTGAGGATTAAACCTATGGCGGCAGTAACCGTAATTCCGACAATAAGGACTGCAAGAGTTGCCGCCCTTCCCCTGAGCCGTCCAAGTATTTTTCCTGCAGCAAAACCGACAACAGCGCCGATTATAACGGGCAGGAAAATCATAACCGGAATCATATAAAGAGGAACAGAGCCGCCTGATACTGCTCTTGCAATAAAGGAATTAACCGTAAAAAATACAGCTATTCCAATCACATCGTCCAATACCGCCATTGGAATAAGGGTATCTGTAACGGGTCCTCCGGTATGAAACTCCCGGACTATTGATAATGCAGGAGCGGGAGCGGTCGCCAGAGCAATTCCGCCGAAGGCAAAGGCAAGATAAACCGGAACGCCTGTAAAGCTGAAAACAACTGCAAAAACCAAGGATACAAACAGAAATGTGCCCAGTGATTGAGTCAGGGTCGTTATCACCAGCGCCTTTCCGTAGCTTTTTATTTTCTTCCATATCAATTCCGTGCCAAGCATCAGTCCGAAAGCACACTGCATCCAGGTAATAATCAGCTTATACCACTGAGAGTCAATAACCTCCCGGGGCATAAGCCCCACGGCGTTAGGTCCTAACAGCATACCCACTATGAGCCAGCCCAGTATTGAGGGCATTTTTATTTTAGTCATCAGCTTGCCTGCAATAAACGCTATTGCTAATACGCAAAGCCATCTTAACACCAGCATTATAACATCTCCTGATAAAATTTTTCTCTGAGTTTATTATACCACTCTGATTACATAAAGTCAAATCTGTATAAAAAGCCGTTTCTGACCATATCGTATCAGAAACGGCTATCTGTTATGTCTCGGATAAGTAATTTTGCAGCGTTACTCCGCAATAACATTTTCCCGTATAAATTTCTCCAGCTCCAGCGCCATTTCCTCCTGCTCGGTAATCCTCGGGTGACCGGGAGTAGCTGAGCCGCAGCGGCGGAAGCGATAGCGCATAACATCGGGGCTGTCAAGCTCTGCGCAGATTTCGTCCAGCACCTCGTCCCAGCGCTTGTTATGCTCAAGAACGGTAGTTATCAGGATAAACTTCGGGGACTTGTAGCGCTCCTTTAATTCCAGAAGCAGCTCCTTGTACTTCGCCTTCCACTTTTCCGCATAGTCCTTGTCAAAAATCGCCTCGGGCTTTGGGTTGGCGTCGTTCTGACCTATTGCGAAAACCACAATATCGGGTGTATAGCGGCTGAAATCCCAGTCGGAAACCCCGCAGGGCGCATAAGGAACGTAGCTCAGCTTGTTGTAGGTAAACTCAAGCCCCTTAAGGGTTTCAAGCTCAGGCCCGCAGAAATAGCCCGTCTTGTCGAAAAGGGCAAGCCCGCCCTGTGAGTTGTTGTAAAACTCAGCGTTCAGTTTACGGGCAAGAGAAAAGGTATAGCTGAAATAGCTGTTGTCGTAAATTCCGCCGTGATTTTCGGGGTCGCAGTGTCCCTCGTAGTAAACCGCCTCGGTAACCTCTCCTGCGGAAACGCTGTCCCCGTAATATTCAAGCTTCAAGCTGTACTTTTTATCCGGGGGCAGTACTTCTCCGTCGCACTCTGCCGAAATAAAGCGGAAATAGTGTGCTGCCGCCTGCCGCTTGAATATCATAAGGCTATGCTCGCCCTGGGGAAGTCCCTCTGCAACGGTATACTCCTTAGCGCCGCTTTCCTTTGAAAGCTCGATTTTGTACTGTATTCCGTCAATTACTGCGCCAACCGAATTGTATTCGCCCATGCACATATTGTCAACAGTGATTTTTATGTAAGTGCCTGTGAATTTACAGGTTATATTGCTGCCCGCATAGATTAAAAGAGGGGCGGCAGGGTCGCTGAAATCAATCCTGCCCATATAGTAAAAAGACTTGTTGTCTGCATTGTATACTGCCATAAAATTTTCCTCCGTTTTTTCTCATTTTACCATATTGCAAAAAAAATTTCAACTGTTTTTACGGGTGAAAGCTTTTTCTTTTATTGCAGTATTCTTGTTACTTAATAATTGCAATTGCCGAAATAACGGTTATTGACTTTTCGCCGCCCTTGGGGACTATCTCTACTGTATGCTTTCCGCATTCCTCAAAGTCGATAATCTCAGCTGCTTCAACGTAGTTGCCCCAGCCGCCCTCAAAGCTGCTGTCAATGGTCTTTGCAACCGTACCGTCAACTACCACGTCAAAGGTTGAGCCGCCCTTTACGAGCCTGCCATAAAATACGCCTATAGACTTAGCTTCAACCTCGAAGGTAAGTGGACCTGTGCCATCTAAATTGCCGTCGGAGGTGCGAAGCCGCCAGTAGCCGCCGAAATTGCCGAATAAATCCTCCCTTGTTTCCCAGCCCTCGGAAGCTACAGGCTCAGCCTTTTCGGGGATAACAAGCTCAGCTGTGGAGTACTTGTCGCTTGCATAAACAGCAGAAAAATCGCTTTCGTTTTCGGTATCAATGCTGTCAAGATTGTCGATAACGTCCTGCAAATAAGCGGTTATTATCTCGGTTAAAACCTTGTGACCCGTAACGTTGGGGTGGATATTGTCGTCGGAAATATCCGTCCACACGATATGACCGTTATTTATAACGTCAAGAATTGCGTCCTTGTAGGAAATCATGGGAATATCGTAAGCCTTGCAGATTTCGCTGTGGTACTGCTGGAAGCTTGTGCCGTTGTCCATTGTCATAGCTATGGTGACAATTGCGGGAGCGCTTTCCGCCGCCCAGAGCTTTCTTAAAACCCCGTCGTAGGAGGCGATATTGCGCTGTGTGTTTTCCGTTGTGTCATTCACGGAAAAATCCACGAAAACAAGGTCGGGATTGTGGCAAAGCACGTCACGGTCGGTTCTGTAAACGCCGATATATGAGCCGGTTGCGCCGATTCCTGCGTTGACATACTCAATTTCAGCCGAGGGGAACTTCTCCATAAGCCAGTTTGTTGTAAGCCTTGCATAGCAAAGGTCGTTACCTGCGCTGGAGCCCTGGGTTATAGAGCCGCCAAGGTAGGCTACGGTTATTTTTTCGCCCGCCTGAGCCTTCTTGAATACCTTTGCAAGTCTTGCACGATTGCCCACGTTAAGGCGGGAGAGAGCTATCATTCTGTCTGTAATGCCGTTCTCAATAACATACTCGCTGTCAGCGGGTATTTCCTTTTCCTCTTCTGCTTCTTCTGTGGCAGTAGTTTCTGCTTCGGTAGTTTCTGTCTTGCCGGTTGCAGCGATAGCGTTTTCGGTTTCGGAGTCGATACCGCAGGAAGCAAAAGAGAGGATAAGTGCGGCTGTAAGGAGGGTTATTAAAATGCGTTTCATTTAGCTGAATCCTTTCGTTAAAACAGTGTGATTTTACTTATTTTAGCATTTACGAAGTAAAAAGTCAAGAGATTGGGTCAAAAAGAAGGAAGCCGTATTAATCGGCTTCCTTCGTGGTAATATAAATTGTATGTTATGCAGTTACTTTAATAACTATCTTTACCGAGCTGCTTCCTATTTTAGCAGTAATTGTTGCCGAGCCTTTAGCAACAGCCTTTACAACGCCTGTGCTGCTTACAGTTGCTACCTTCTTATCGGAGGTTGTCCACTTGATGTCGGAAAGGTCGGCGGTGCCTGTAATCATAGTGCCGAAGCTGAGCGTTGTGCCCTTCTTTACCGAGAGGGTAAGAGCGTCGATTTTTGCGTCGCTTGTGCCTTCGTCGGAGGTAGGATAGGTTGCAGTAAGCTTAAGCTTGCCTTTAGAGTAGCCTTCTGTCTTCAGATAGTAGGTTCCTTTTTTCACTTTATAAGTAAATTCTCCTGTGCCTATTCCCGATACTTCGTTACGTCTTACACCTATACATGTGTTTTCGCTCCAAGCATATAAATTACCGGATTTAGGGGACTTTGAGGTTATTGAAACAGGTGTGCCTTCCGAATCATAAAGCCAGAAATCTACATTAACGCTATCAACCGAATAGCTGAATTTCAGAGTGCCTGATTTCGAAACTTTAAATTTGTAGGTTTTTTCTTCGTATGCCTTGGAATAGCTAATGGTTGTTTTCTTTCCGCTTTCAAGCTTTGACTTAGCGTCAAATATACTCTCCGCTCCTGCAACAGCGCATAAAGCGCTTACTGCAATAACTCCTGCAAGCAACGATGCGATGATTTTCCTGATGACTTTCATATTAATTCCCTTTCATATCGTATTTTACACCCAAAAAGGCGTATAACTATATTATACACCTTTTCGGGCGTTTGTCAATACTCTTTTTAAGGTGTATAATATAAATAAATCAGAAAACAGCCTTAAGGAGGAGCTATGGACATAGGTAGCAGGCTAAAGGAGGTGCGGCAAGGCAAGGCTAATCAGAGCCAGATTGCAGAGCTGCTGAATACCACCCAACAGCAGGTAAGCAAGTACGAAAACAACACCCAGGAAATCCCCTGCCGCCATATCGTAACCCTCGCCCGTTACTTTGACGTTTCAACGGATTACCTGCTCTGCCTTACCGACTGCAAAAAGAAATACTGGTAAAACGGAAAGCCGTGTGTGGTTTTCCGTTTTTTTATACTAATAACCGTTTGAACGAAGGAAAAGATTTGCAGAAAGACGGTATCGAT